>JANNDB010000551.1:0-1588 GCA_031387285.1 Betaproteobacteria bacterium
CGTCGACGAGTTGCTGGAGCTCTACAAGGCGCTGAGCATACCGGTCCTGTGCGTCGAGGCCTCCGACCACATGGGCGAGGTGTGGTGGAAGAACCGGTTCTCGCTGACCGAATACCATGAGCGCCTGCGCCTGGTGCCCGACTGCCGTATCGAGGTGATAGACGACGCCGGCCATATGCTGCACCACGACCAGCCGGAGCAGTTGGCCCGGCTGCTGGAAGACTTCCTGCGCTGACGACTGCGCCTTTCGACGGCGCTGGCCCGTGAGAAAATGCGCGGTCACACCCCAAACCCACCGCAGGATTTCCCATGGACGCAGAACACATCAACCAGATCGGCACCCAGCTCTCCTCCCTGAGCGTTCGCACGGAAGACTTGCGGAGGTATCTTTGACTTCGATGCCAAAGCCGAACGACTGAGGACGGTCAACGCCTCCCTGGAAGACCCGACGGTCTGGAATGAACCCAAGCGCGCCCAGGAGCTGGGGCGCGAGAAAAAGGCGCTAGACGGCGTTGTCCTGTCGCTCACGCGCCTGGGCTCCGAAATTGCCGACAACTCCGAGCTCTACGCCATGGGCAAGGAAGAAGGCGACACCGAGAGCCTGCAGCATATCGAGGCAGAGACCGCCAAGATCACGACCGAGGTGGAGCAGCTGGAATTCCGGCGCATGTTCAACAATCCGGCCGATCCGATGAACTGCTTCCTGGACATCCAGGCCGGCGCCGGAGGCACCGAGGCCTGCGACTGGGCCAGCATGCTGCTGCGCCAGTACCTGCGTTATGCCGAGCGCAAGGGCTTCAAGTCCACCATCGAGGACGAATCAGCGGGCGACACCGCCGGAATAAAGGGCGCCACCATCAAGATCGAGGGGGAGTACGCCTTTGGCCTGCTGCGCACCGAAACCGGCGTGCACCGCCTGGTGCGCAAAAGCCCGTTCGACTCCTCGGGCGGGCGCCACACCAGTTTTGCCAGCGTGTTCGTCTACCCCGAGATCGATGATTCCATCGAGATCGACATCAACCCGGCTGACGTGCGCACCGACACTTTTCGGGCCAGCGGCGCCGGCGGGCAGCACATCAACAAGACCGACTCGGCGGTGCGCCTGACCCACATCCCGACCGGTATCGTGGTGCAGTGCCAGGACGGGCGCAGCCAGCACAGCAACCGCGATGTGGCCTGGAAGCGGCTGCGCAGCCGCCTGTACGACCACGAGATGCGCAAGCGCCAGGAAGAGCAGCAAAAGCTGGAAGACAGCAAGACCGACGTGGGCTGGGGACACCAGATCCGCAGCTACGTGCTCGACCAGAGCCGTATCAAGGACCTGCGCACCAACCACGAGACCTCGGCCACCCAGAAGGTGCTCGACGGGGACCTCGATCCTTTTATCGAAGCCTCTTTGAAGCAGGGTGTGTGATGCGAATCGCGGGCCTGATTTTCGACATGGACGGAACGATGATCGACTCCATGCCATTCCACGGCCGGAGCTGGGTGGAGTTTGCGCGGCGCCACGGCATCGTGATCGAGGTGCAGGAGTTGCTGCGGCGCACCACTGGCCGTACCGCTGCCGAATGCATGGAACTGCTGTTCG
>JANNDB010000554.1:0-1872 GCA_031387285.1 Betaproteobacteria bacterium
CGACGAGCAGGCTCAGAGGTCCATGCTGGAACGGGTCGCCCGCATCAAGCGCGACGGCATTGGGCGCCCCTACGACTGCCTGCTTGGCCTGAGTGGAGGCGTGGACAGCTCCTACCTGGCCTATGTGGCCAAGGAGAAACTGGGTCTGCGGCCCTTGCTGTTCCATGTGGATGCCGGCTGGAATTCTCCGCAGGCGGTCAACAACATCGAGCGTGTCGTGGACGGGCTGGGCCTCGACCTGCACACCGAAGTGATCAACTGGCCCGAAATGCGGGACTTGCAACTGGCCTACTTCAAGGCACAGGTTCCAGGTCTGGATGCGCCGCAGGATCACGCGATCTTCGGGGCCATGTACAACTTTGCCGCCAGCAGCGGCATCAAGTACATACTGAACGGCGGAAACTACTCCACCGAGTGCATCCGTGAGCCGCTGGAGTGGGCCTACCATGCATCGGACCTGCGCCAGATGCGCGACATCCACCGCCGCTTTGGCACTCGCCCCCTGAAGACGTTCCCGCTGTCGGACATATTCACCTACCGGGTTTACTACCGCTACCTCAAAGGCGTGCAGGTCATCAAGCCACTGGACAGTTTTCCCTACGTGAAGGAGGACGCGACACAACTTCTGATCGACCGGTTTGGCTGGCAGCGTTATGCACACAAGCACCACGAGTCGCGCTTCACGCGCTTTTACGAAGGGTACTGGCTTCCCGTCAAGTTTGGCTTTGACAAGCGCCGCGCGCATTTCTCCAGCCTGATACTGACACAGCAGATGACGCGCCAGGAGGCGCTCGAGAAAATTGCCGGTCCAGCCTTCAGTCCTTCGACGATCGAGCAGGATTTTGCGTATGTGGCGACCAAGCTGGACATCAGCGTGTGTGAGCTGCGCGGCTACCTGGAAGGGCCGAACAAGAGTTATCGCGACTACAAGTCCAACATGGCGCTGATCGGCCTGGGCACCAGGGTCATGCGCGCCCTGGGAATGCAGCGCGCGATCATTCGATGATCCGGGTCGTCGACTACGGGCTGGGTAACGTGTCGGCCTTCCTGGCGGTGTACCGGGCGCTGAATATCCCGGCCGGCGCTGCGCGCGACCCCGACGATCTGAAAGACGCCCACAAGCTGATTCTTCCTGGAGTGGGTGCCTTCGACCATGCGATGCGACTACTTGACGGCTCGGGCATGCGCGCCGCACTCGATGGGCTTGTGCAGGATAGGAAGTTGCCGGTACTGGGGGTGTGCATCGGCATGCATATGCTGGGCCACTCCAGCGAAGAGGGGAGGGCAGCGGGGCTGGGCTGGATGGATGCGCGGGTTCGCAAGCTTTCCGCCAGGCCAACGCAACGGCTGCTGTTGCCGCACATGGGCTGGAATGACGTCCAGCCGGTTGCGTCCAGCGCGCTGTTCGCCCATATTGCGCCTGGCGCGCGTTTCTATTTCCTGCATTCGTACGGTCTCGATTGCGCACGGGCAGGAGACGTCGCCGCGCTGGCCTTCTACGGCCAGGACTTCCATTGCGCGGTGCAGGCCGGCAACGTGTACGGTGTGCAATTCCACCCCGAGAAGAGCCATCAGGATGGCGTGCAACTGCTGAAGAACTTTGCGGAACTTGCATGCTGAGGCCACGCATCGTCGCTTGTCTGCTGGTGCAGGACGGTGGCCTGGTCAAGACCCAAGGGTTTCGGGACGCCCGGTACGTGGGGGACCCCGTCAATGCCGTCAAGTTGTTCAACGAAAAGGAAGCCGACGAACTGATGGTGCTGGACATCGACGCCACCCGCATGGCGCGGGACCCGGATTTCCGCCTGATCGCGCAGTACGCCGCCGAATGCCGTATGCCGCTGTGCTACGGCGGCGGCATCAAATCGGTGG
>JANNDB010000578.1:0-6110 GCA_031387285.1 Betaproteobacteria bacterium
ATCGCGTAGTGCTCGGTGCGCCGGTGCAGTGCCATGTTGAAGGTCGTCTCGCGGTAGGAACGCGCCAGATCCAGGTCACAGCGGGCCACGATCACCTCATCACCCGCGCTGTGGGCGCGCGCAACGATCTCGCCGGTGGGCGCAATGATGCAGCTGCCGGCGATCATGTCCACGCCCTCTTCCATGCCGGCCTTGGCGATTCCGATGACCCAGGTGCTGTTCTGGTACGCGCCCGACTGCATGCTGAGTTCGTTGTGGAACTGCCCGAGACGGTCGTGATCGGGTGCGGCGGGGTGGTGCACCGGCGTGTTGTAGCCGCAAAAGACCATGTCCACGCCCTGCAGACCCAGCACCCGGTAGGACTCGGGCCAGCGCCGGTCGTTGCAGATGATCATGCCTGCCACGCCGCCCCAGGCGCGCCAGGCGCCAAACCCCAGGTCACCGACTTCGAAATAGCGTTTCTCCAGGTTCTGAAACGGCGTCTGCGGCCGGTGGTCCGAATGCCCGGGCAGGTGGATCTTGCGGTATTTGCCGATGATGCTGCCGCTGGCGTCCACCAGGATGGACGTGTTGAAGCGCCGCTTGCGCCCGCTGGACATGTCGAGTTCGCAATAACCCAGGTGAAAACCGATGTTCAGCCGGCGCGCTTCATCGAACAGGGCTTGCGTGTCCGGCCCTGGCATCGCGCGCTCGAACCAGGCGTCCACCTCGGCCTCGTCCTCGGTGAACCAGTGCGGGAAAAATGCGGTGATGGTGGCTTCCGGGTAGGCCACGACGTCGGCGCCCATGGCCTTCGCCTGGCGCATGAGGTCGATCAGGCGGCGCACGACGGCGGCGCGGCTTTCGCTGCGCGCGATCGGGCCCATCTGGGCCGCAGCGATGGTGACGACGCGGGCCATGGCGGGCCGCTCAGGCTATATCGGTGCCCAGATGGGCCACGCAGTCGCCCCGCTCGACCCGCCCGAAATGCCGCTGGCAGACGACCATGCCGGCGCGCCGGAAATAACACGGCACCGGGGCGCGCGCCGGGTTGTCGACAAAGTGCACCAGGCCGGCAAGGTCCCCCTTCTTCACTTCGGCGCCAAGATCGACGGCCGGCTCGAGCAGGCCTGGCTCCGGCGCGTACACGTAATGCTCCAGGCTGGAGACTTCGATGTAGCGGATTTTTGTCTTGGTCTTGGGCGGGGTTGGCGCCGCACCGCGCATCACGCCCGTGAAATGCAGGAAGTTGCGCACGCCGCGTTCCAGCATCGCCAGGCTGGCGCGGTTGACGTCGCCGCCACCACCAAATTCACCGCCCAGGGAGACCAGCCCGCGTCGCGCCGCCGCGGCGCCAGCCAGCCGGTTTTCCGGCACGTACGACCAGACCAGGCTCAGCGGCGCGCCAAAGGCCTTGAGCGCTGCCATGGAGCGCGCGTCCAGCTTCGGGTCGCCGCTCTGGCGCATGGAGCAGAACGGCACATACCGCAACGATGAACCGCCCGAATGCAGGTCGTGGTGGTAGTCCGCCATCGGGTAGAGCACGCTGTCGATGTAGTGCGCGATCTGCCAGGTGGGGGTGCCATGCGGGTCACCCGGGAAGGCGCGATTGAGGTTGCCCTGATCGATCGGTGAGACGCGGGTTCCGGCCATCGCCGCCGGCAGGTTGGCCGCCGGCAGGATGATGACGCGCCCCTTGATGTGTTTTGGCTCCAGCTCGCGGATCAGCTTGGCCAGCGTGATCTGCCCTTCATATTCGTCTCCATGGTTGCCCGCCATCAGGAACACCGTGGGACCTTTGCCGTTGCGAATGACCGCGATCGGGATCGAGATGGCGCCATAGGCCGATCGCGTGACCGAGTGCGGCAGTTGCAGCCAGTCCACCTGTTTGCCGTCACGCTCGTAGTCGATGTCGGAAAAAACCATTGTCGGATTTGCCATGAGTGTGCTCCTGTGGGAATGAATTGCGGTGGCGAGATGATGTCTGCCATTATTGGTCGGCGTCAATTGCACCCGTGCCTCTATTGGCAATCCACGCATCTAACTCCAGCGGCCTGAGTCCGAAGCGGACCGCGTTTCCGGTGTGCATGGTATTGAACTCATCAAGGACGAGTTTGGCGAAATTTGTACTATCTTCGGGCACGACCGATGCAGGCATTGACTGGTGGACTGCCTCCATTGTTGCCGGCAGGCCACCACGGACGATGGTACATACCGCTTTTGCCAACGCGGCCCGGTAACGCAATCTGAAGGTATCGGGTGGAACAAGCTGACTTATGACTGCCACGTACTGCTGGCAGGATCGTTCGTAGGACCAGACGAATACGTCACGAAGCAATTCAATGCGATTTAGCTCATAAACGCCCAGCAGGGCATCGATGTACGCCCGCTCCGGCACGTCGATGAATGACAGCGGACTCAGGTTGGCCTTGATCAGTGGAATGTTGGCCACCAGGCGGGATACACGCTTGTTCACGTCCTCGAAGGGTTGGAGGTAGGGCATATGTGCCATCAGAAAGAAGGCCTGCTCGAAGGGGTCGGTGATTTCAGCAGCCATGGCGAGCACGATGCCGAACATTTCCTCGACGCGCTGCGGCAACGCCATCGGCAGGTAGACGCTGCCGCCAATTGCAACTGCGCGATTGCGTAACTTACCGCACGCCATCGGGTTGGCAAGCAGCCCATCAGACAGGAGTGCGTGAACGGCGATGACGGTCTCCGCATTCACCGCCACGCGTTCGGCGTCATGAACCAGATACTCAATGGCCGCTTTGTGATTGAGGATCATCTGGGTCTCGATTGCATCCTTGCCTTCGGCGGCCTCGCCCAGCCGAATCAGACGTTCCGTGTCGAGCCGGGTGTAGGTATTACCCTCCAAGCGCGACGATGCCCAAGACAGATCAATCAGCAGGCGGTTCAGGATGTCGCGGGCGAAAGTGCCGGCCGGTGCTTGCGCAGCCGGAGATCGTCCCAGAATGTGCAGCTGCTGACGCAATTTGTTTGGCAGGTACCACGTGACATTGGGCTGATAAGGCTCCAGGAATTCGAGGTTGTAGCCGACGGGGCGGCGCCCCTGGATCGGCTGGCGGACGTAGGCCTTGATTTCTGCGCCCTCGGGAGAGGTCGGAACATAGACTTCGCCGCGTGCCTCGACGTGGTGTGCGGGAAGCGTAGCTTCAAGGGTGCCCGTGATGGGTGCAAGTCGATACTTGTGTGAATTCTGTTTTCGCCCGCCGGTGATCCGTCCTTGGGTGGCCAGATCGGCAAGGCGGCGCTGAAGCGTCCGTCGCGACAGTCCCTCGCCCATGGCTGTCAATATCACTTCAAGCCTTGTTCCATCCGGAAATCTGCCGATGACTTCGGCGATCTGGTCAAACTCCTCTGATGAAATCACTTTTGGCATTGCAGCTCTTTATTTCTCGCAAGACAGATCATCGCGCCATTTTATTTGGCGCGCAACAATGAATTTGCGCCAGATAAACGCATCTATATGGCGCGAAGAGCTTGCCACCAGGTGGCGGGGCAGCGCCGGCGCGTGCTCGCTCAGGTTGACCCTGTCCGGTCGCCTGCGCGGTGCAAGCTTCCTCCGGCCCTTCTCCATCGACACGAAGTGCTTAACTCCACCACGTGCCGTCGAGCACGAGGCCGCGCGCCACCCAGCGCTTGTCGGTCGTGATCACCTCGCCCAGTACATCGCGGTGTTCGGTGGGCTCGTCGAGGATTTCAATGATGCTGGCTTCACCCACGGCGCCGATCTTGAGTGTGCCGAGGTCGGGCCGGCGGATTGCCTTGCCGGCATTGGACGAACCGCAGGCAATCACTTCGGACAATCCCATGCCGAGCGCGTGGAACTTGGCCAGCGTCTGCAGCAGGTCGAACGCGGGCCCGTTGATCGAGAGGATGTGCACGTCGGAGCTGATCACGTCGGGCTTGAATCCGGCGGCCAGCATGGCGCGGCAGGTCTCGAAGCCGCAGGAACCGCCACCGTGACCGATGTCGAAGATCACGCCGCGGTCCCGCGCCGCCAGCACCTCGGGCCGCACACCGCCACCCGGCAGCGAAGGCGCATTCGGGAAGGGGTGAAGCAGTGCGTGAGGATGTCGCCCTTGCGCAGGCGCGACATCACGTCCATGCGCGAGGGTGGCGGATGATCCAGGTGCGCCATCAGCGGCAGGCCGGTGGCTTCGGCGACTTCCAGCGCCATGTCCATCGGCGCGATTCCGGAGGCGCCGCTGGCGCCGCGCCCCACGCGCACCTTGATGCCGACGATCAGGTCGGCGTGTTCACGCGCCACGCGCGCGCACTCGCGCATGTCGAGCAGGCGCAGGTCTTCGCACTCGCCCACCATCACCGTGCCCGAGAACGCGAATATTCCGGCGAAGGACAGGTTGAGCAGGGGCAGGATGCGCACTGGCAACGCCGGTTCGATCACATGCTTGCGAAAGCCCATGAAATTGGCCGGCCCCGCGGTGCCGGCGTCCACGAAGGTGGCGGTGGCGCTGCTGCGCGCGAGCGCGACCGCATCCACACCAATCGAGGTACCGCCAAGGTACACATGGGTGTGCAGGTCGATCAGGCCGGGTGTGACGATCTTGCCGCGCAGATCGCGTACTTCGGTGGCGGGCCCGGCTACCAGGTTATCGCCAATGGCGGCCACCTTGCCAGCGGTGAAACGCACGTCAGTGACGCGGTCGATGCTCTGGGATGGGTCGATGACCCGCGCGCCGCGCAGTATCAGGTCGTGTTCGGGCATGTCAGCTCCTGCAGGCTTCGAGGATGCAGCGCAGCAGGACGGCGTCGTCCTCGCTGCGCAGGGTTTGGGGATGGATGGCGAGGATGCCGGCCGGCACCATGCGCTCACCGACGTGCACGGGCGGGGTGCCGCGCAGCAGCCGCTCCACCACAGCTTGCGCCTGGGCGCCAGCGTCGAGCTCCAGCATGGGTACCGGGTTGGCCACACTGGCAGGCACCAGGCGCAGCGTGATACCAGGACACGGGTGCAGGCCGTCGGCGATCACCTGCAGGCGCCGGGTGAGCGCCAGGCTGGCCGCGGCCTCATCCCGCGTTTCGAATCGTTGCAAGGCGCAGAGCAGACCGGCGATTTCCTCCTTGCCGACCTTGAAGCCACGCCCTATGCCGTGATGCGGGATGCCGCGCAAGGCAGGGCGGTCGATCAGTGAAGACGGCGACCAGCTTTTCGGGCTGACGTCCATATCCATCATCTGCAACAGCGCCGAGCCCACCAGGTCGCGCCGGCCGGCCAGAATGCCGCTCGCTTGCGGGCCGCCGATGGCCTTGCCACCGCTGAAAACAACGAGGTCTGCGCCTGCCGCAATAAAACGGCGCAGGTTGGCGCGGGGAGGCAATTGGGCCGCCGCGTCGACGATGACGGGCAACCCGTGCGCATGCAGCACTTCCACAGCAGCGGGCAGGTCGTCCACGGTCTGGGCAGTGGCGACAAACACCATGGCCACAGTCTGCGGTGTGATTGCGGCATCGATCTCCCAGGGCTCCAGCCCTCGGATACCGGCGCCGGTGCCACGGTCGTTGTGCCCGATGTCGACGATGTGCGCGCCGGCCAGCCGGATGGCATGGTCATAACTGTTGCGCTGCGTGCGCGCCATGAGAATCTCGTTGGGCATGGCGCGGGTGTCGGGGAGGGCCGCCATGCGCGCCACGTCCCAGCGTGCCAGGCAGGCAGCGGTCGCCAGCGTCAGGCCGGCCGCCGCGCCGGAGGTGACGATACCGGCCTCGGCCCCTGTGGCGCGGCTTATCACCATGCTGCCCGCCGTCTGCATGTCCGCGATATCGACCGACGCATTCGCCGCCAGCGCCAGGGCCTGAAACACCTCGGGCTCCATCAGGCTGCCGCCCAGTCGCGTCAGCGTGCCCGCCACGTTGATGCGGCGCGTTACGCCGAGTTGCTGCAGGATGTCGGCGTTTGCCGGTGTCACGGGAGTGCGGCTGCCGCGGCCAGGGTTGTGGGGGTACGCAGGTGGCATGCGACGACGTGCCCCGGCGCGATCTCCTGCAAGGGCGGGTACTCGGTCTTGCAACGGGGAATGACGTAGGGGCAGCGGGTGTGGAAGTGGCAGCCCGAGGGCGGATTCACCGGGCTGGGCACATCGCCC
>JANNDB010000650.1:0-2705 GCA_031387285.1 Betaproteobacteria bacterium
CGCAAGAAAGTCTGAATGCGCTTTATCTTCAAGACCCACTATGAGCAGGACGTGCGCCTGGCCAAACACGGCGGCCACGTGTTCTGGTACTCGCTGCTGGTCCTGGCCTTGCTTGCCGCGCCCTGGGTGGTGCAGGAATACTGGCTGGCGCAGCTCACCTTCGTCATGATTTATTCCATTGCCGGGCTGGGCCTGATGCTGCTGGCAGGTTTCACCGGGCAATTTTCCATTGGGCACGCGGCGTTTCTGGGAGTGGGCGCGTATGCCCACGCAGTGCTCACCAATATGGGTCTGCCGTTTCCGCTCGCAATGGCGCTGGCGGCCACACTGGCGGCGGCTGTCGGAATCGTCGTCGGGGTGCCGGCGCTCCGTGTGAAGGGCATCTACCTGGGTATCGCCACCCTGTCATTCGGATTCATCGTGGAAGAGGTTTTTGCGCGCTGGGACAGCGTCACCGGTGGCAGCAAGGGCATGCACGTGAAGGCGCCCGACATGTTTGGCTGGAAGCTCGACAGTGGCGAAGAGTTCTATTACCTGTGCCTGGTGCTCACGGTTCTGTGTACGCTGGCCGTGCTCAACCTGCTGCGCTCCTCCACCGGGCGGGCCTTTGTCGCCATCCGCGACTCGGAGGTCTCGGCGCAAAGCATGGGAGTGCACCTGGCGCGTTACAAGACGACATCGTTCGCAATCTCCGCAGCCATGACAGGCATCGCGGGGGCGCTGTACGCGCACAAGCTGCAATTCATCTCGCCCGACCAGTTCGGCCTGCTGCAGTCCATCGAACTGCTGTTGCTGATCGTCGTGGGCGGGCTGGGCTCCGTGCATGGCGCCTTTTTTGGCGCGATTTTCCTGATCAGCATGCCGCAGCTGATTGCAATTTCAAAAGACTACCTGCCGTCGGCCATCGGCACAGCGCCTGGATTGCAAGGAGTGGTGTTCGGCGTGGTGCTGATCGCCTTTGTCCTGTTCGAGCCGCATGGCATTTACGGGCGCTGGCTGAAGGTTCGTACCTGGCTGCAACTCTTCCCGTTCTACCGCAAGGGCATGTTCAAGCGGCAGAAGAGTTTCCAGAAGTCGGACCGTTTGTCATGAGCGAAGTCCTTCTCTCTGCCAAGAACCTCAGCATGCGCTTTGGCGGCGTGCTGGCGGTGAACAACGTGAGCTTTGACGTGCGCAAAGGCGAGGTGTTCACCCTTATCGGGCCCAACGGCGCCGGCAAGACAACGGTGTTCAACCTGATCAGCCGCCTGTATACACCCACCTCCGGCGAAATATTCTTTGAGGGCACAAACCTCACCCACGCGCCGCCGCACCAGATTGCATCCATGGGGATTGCGCGCACCTTCCAGAACATCGAGTTGTTCGAACACGCTTCCGTCCTGCACAACCTGCTGGTCGGGCGCCACACACACCGCAGCACCGGGCTATTGAGCGAAATATTCTTCACGGCCAAGACCCGCGCCGCAGAGGTCGATGCGCGTGAGCAGGTGGAACGTGTGATCGACCTGCTCGACCTGCAGCACTACCGTGACTCGCTGGTCGCCGGCCTGCCCTACGGCGTGCGCAAGGTGGTGGAACTGGCGCGCGCCCTGTCTACCGGCCCCAAGCTGTTGCTGCTCGATGAGCCGTCCTCCGGATTGAATGTGGAGGAGACGGGCGACATGGCGTTCTGGATCAAGGACATCCAGAAGGATCTGGGCATTACGGTACTGATGGTCGAACACGACATGAGTCTGGTGTCCAAGGTGTCCGACCGCGTGCTGGCCATGAACCAGGGGGCGATGCTGGCCACCGGCACGCCGGCAGAGGTGCAGGATGACCCGGGCGTGATCGAGGCGTATCTGGGCTCGGTTGACGATGTGAGCTCCCTTCGGCGCGCAGCATGAGCGATACCCCACTCCCGGTCAGCGACCAGCCGGTCCTCAAGTTGCTCAATGTGGAGAGCGCTTATGGGCCGATCAAGGCCATCCGTGGCGTCAGCCTGCAGGTACGCCGCGGCGAGATTGCCACGGTATTGGGCTCCAACGGTGCCGGCAAGACGACCATCCTGAAAACGATTTCGGGCATCATCGATCCGCGCAAGGGCTCGATCGAGTTCAAGGGGCAGGACATCACCGCGCGCGACCCGGCGCTGATCGTCCAGCAAGGGCTCACCCATGTGCCCGAAGGCCGCGAGGTCTTCCCCCTGCTCTCCGTGCACGACAACCTCCTGATGGGTGCCTACACCCGCAACGACGGCGACGGCGTTGCATCCGACATGGCCCTGGTGTATGGCTATTTCCCCATCCTGAAGGAGCGCGCCACGCAAAATGCCGGCCTGCTCTCCGGCGGCCAGCAGCAGATGCTGGCGATCTCGCGCGCTCTGATGGCCTCGCCCGACCTGATGCTGCTCGACGAGCCCAGCCTGGGCCTGAGCCCGAAGCTCACCAAGGAGATCTTCGAGATCGTGGTGCGCATCAACCGCGAGCGCGGCATGACGATCCTGCTGGTGGAACAGAACGCCAACATGGCGCTCAACGCCGCCGACTACGGTTATGTGCTGGAAAACGGCCGCATCGTGATGGAAGACACCTGCGCCAACCTGCGCGAAAAGGAAGACATCAAGGAGTTCTACCTGGGCATGAAGGAAACCGGGGTGCGCGGCGACCGGCGCTGGAAGAAGAAGAAGACATGGAGATGAGAGCAGCATGAGCAACCTCTGGACG
>JANNDB010000670.1:0-1574 GCA_031387285.1 Betaproteobacteria bacterium
CAGCGCGCACTGGATCATGTGTTCCTCGAGCAGCGGGAAGCGGGCCTTGGCCTGGGCCGGGGTGATCATTTCCACCCGGTTGCCAAAAGCCTTGCCCGAAGCCACGCGGCGCTGGAGCTCCGTCATGCGCTCGTCATCACCCACGCGCGCCACCTCCAGGCCGCCGATACGCTCGTAACGACCCATCGTGTCGTAGAAGTCGATGCTGTACTTGGTGGTGAAGATCGTCATCTGATCGTGCATCGTGTTGAAGCAGAAATCAGATGCGTGGGCAGTGGAGCCCACATCGGTCGGGATCGCGGATTTATCGATTCCGACAATGTTGTCCCAGCCGCGTTCGATCAGGTGGTGCACCACCGAGGCGCCCACGATGCCACCCTGGCCGATGATGACGACCTTGGCGCGTTGAGGGAATGTGGCCATTTTTGCGCTAGCTCCTGGAGAAATTGGATGCGACCCGGAGAGCGCGCCGGGAATGCGCGCACCTGCCCCGATAGTCTGTAACGAGTCAAAGTGTATTCAGCACCTGACGGGGGGCAGCTCTCCAATTGCGACTGCCGCTTTTTCATTTACGTCGAGGCACACGCCCACGGGATGGAACACACACAGGCTTTACGTGCAGAATCCAAACCATCAGGTTCCGCAGGGGCATACCTCCCAGGTTCCTGACGTCAGCCTCAGCAGAAATACGCCCTATGCCATCCACCGATCGTCACCAGCGCATCGCCGACAGCTTCGCCCTGCAGGGCCTGATGGCCACGCTCGATGCCAGGCTCGTGCGGGTGGAGGACGGCGAGGTGCGCATCGAGATGCCGTTCGCCGCGCGCCTGTCGCAACAGCACGGGTATGTCCATGCCGGTGCGATCACGAGCATTGTGGACACGGCCTGCGGCTACGCGGCCCTTACGCGCGCGCCTCCGGGACATGAAATCGTGACGGCCGAGTTCAAGGTGAACCTGTTGCGGCCCGCGCTGGGCGAGCGTTTCCTGGCAATCGGCAAGGTGCACAACGCGGGCAAGCTTCTGACTGTCTGCACCGGCGAAGTCCGGGCGTACACGAGTGCCGCGCCGGCCTTCAAGGTCGTCGCACTGATACAGGCCACCATGGCCAACGTGCGGCGATGACGACCACCCCCTCCGTCCCCCGTCCCCCCCCTATGTCCACACCCCAAATCCGCCAGGCTGTCTTGTCCGACCTGGACGAGCTGGCGCCCATGTTCAACGAGTTCCGTGTTTTCCACGGCAAGGAGCCCGATCTCGCCGGCGCCCGGCAATTTCTGCTGGAGCGCTTCAACCACGCCGAGTCGGTGTTGTTCATCGCGCATGTTGAGGGGGCTGCAGCGGGCTTTGCCCAGCTGTATCCCAGCTTCTCTTCCACCGCCATGGCCCGTGTTTTCATCCTGAACGACCTCTATGTGCGCGACACCGGACGCCGCCAGGGCGTCGCCACCGGCCTGCTGGGTGCCGTGGAAGCCTATGCCTGGACTTTCGGCGCGGTGCGCGTGAGCCTGAACGTGACGCGAACCAACACCCGTGGCCAGGCCCTGTACGAATCCCGCGGCTGGCAGCAGGACC
>JANNDB010000672.1:0-6310 GCA_031387285.1 Betaproteobacteria bacterium
GCATGACCTCGGCCATCACCAACCCGCTGCATGAGGAAGTGATGCGCGCCGTGATGGGCGCTGACGTGATGATGGGCCACGACCCGGATTGCGCGCGCTGGATCCGCAAGTTCCGCGCCGACCCGGTGGTCGGCGCCGATGGCGAAATGGGCCGCGGCCGGCGCGAAGTCGGCCGTCGCAAGAGGGCCTGAAGCCGTGAGCACAAGGGAAGCGCTGGTTGTTTTCACCCCGTCAGGGCGGCGCGGTCGTTTCCCGCTGGGCACGCCTGTGCTGCAGGCGGCGCGGTCGCTGGGTGTGGACATCGACTCGGTATGCGGCGGGCGCGGCATTTGCGGGCGCTGCCAGGTGGTGTTGTCGGAAGGCGAATTCGCCAAGCACGGCGTCAAGTCGCGCGCCAGCCACCTGACGCCGTTTGGCGCAGTCGAAGAGGAATACTGCAAAACGCAGCCGATGGAGGCCGGGCGCCGCCTGTCGTGCTCGACCCAGGTGTTGGGCGATGTGGTGATCGACGTGCCGTCCGGGAGCCAGGTGCACCGCCAGGTGGTGCGCAAGGCCGCCGAGGCGCATGACATCGAGCTCGACCCGGTGATCCGCCTGCACTTCGTCGAAGTGCAGCAACCCGACATGCATGACCCGTCCGGCGACCTGCGCCGGCTCGAGGATGCGCTGGAATTCGAATGGCGCCTGACCAACCTGGCCTGCGACGTGCGGGTGTTGCAGCAGCTGCAGCAGGCGTTGCGCGAAGGCGACTGGAAGGTGACGGTGGCGGTGCACGGCGAGAGCCAGATCATCGCGGTCTGGCCGGGATTTCGCGAACACGCTTTTGGCATCGCCATCGACGTCGGTTCCACCACCATCGCGGCGCATCTGTGCAATCTCTCCACGGGGGATGTGGTCGCCGCTGCCGGTGTGATGAACCCGCAGATCCGCTTTGGCGAAGACCTCATGAGCCGGGTCTCCTACGTGATGATGAACCCGGGCGGCGAGAAGGAGATGACCGCGGCGGTGCGTGGCGCAATCAACGAACTCGCCACCGACGTGGCGCGCCAGGTCGGTATACCGGCAACCGATATCCTGGAAGCCACTTTCGTCGGCAACCCCATCATGCACCACCTGCTGCTGGGCATCAACCCGATCGAACTGGGCGGCGCGCCGTTCGCGCTGGCCACTGACCGCGCCATCACGCTGTGGGCGGTGGAGATCGATTTCGCGATCCACCGCAATGCCCGCATCTATGTGTTGCCGTGTATCGCCGGCCATGTGGGAGCCGATACCGCCGGCGTGATCCTGGCCGAGCGGCCGGACCTGACCGAAGAGGTGACGCTGCTGGTGGACGTGGGCACCAACGCCGAGATCGTGCTGGGCAACAACAAGCGCCTGCTGGCCTGCTCGAGCCCGACCGGACCGGCCTTCGAAGGCGCGCAGATCAGCTGCGGGCAACGCGCGGCGCCGGGCGCCATCGAGCGCGTACGTGTGGACGCGCAGACGCTCGAGCCGCGTTTCAAGGTGATCGGCTGCGAGCTGTGGTCCACCGATGCCGGTTTTGCCGAGGCCACCGCGAGCACCGGGGTAACCGGTATCTGCGGCTCGGGCATCATCGAAATCCTCGCAGAGTTGTACCTGGCCGGCGTGATCCGCCATGACGGCGTCATCAACGGAGAACTGGCCGCGCGCAATCCGCGCATACAGAGCGACGGACGCACCTTTTCCTATGAGATATGCAAGGCCGGAGTCGGCACGTCGTCGATCAAGGTCACCCAGAACGATGTGCGCGCCATCCAGCTTGGCAAGGCCGCCCTGTATGCCGGTGTGCGCCTGCTGATGGAACGCATGGGCGTCGCGCAGGTGGACCGCATCAGGCTCGCTGGCGCGTTTGGCAGCCACATCGACGTGAAGTACGCGATGGTGCTGGGCATGATTCCCGATTGCGCGCTCGACCACGTGAGTTCGGCCGGCAACGCCGCCGGCACCGGTGCGCGTATCGCGCTGCTGAATGACCACGCACGCCGCGAGATCGAGCAACTGGTGCGGCGGGTGGAGAAAATTGAAACCGCCGTGGAGCCGCGCTTCCAGGAGTTTTTTGTCGAGGCGATGGCCATCCCGCATCTGACGGCGCCTTTTGCGCGTTTGCGTGAGGTGGTGAGCCTGCCGGAGCGAACCGTCATCAGCAACGAATCGTCAGCCCGTGGCCGGCGCGCCGCGCGGCGCGAGGCCCGGCCCGGGACCGCGCCGTAAAATCGCCCGCCCGACCCCCGTACGCTGATGACCCTGAAGACCGCCCTTCTGAGGAAACGCCGGGCCGCTCCCAAGTTTCCTCGCACCCCCTCGGGGGGCCTGGCGAAGCCAGGGCTGGGGGCCCTGATTGCAGCCGCGGTGCTGCTGTTTTCGGCCCTGCCATCGCAGGCAGCCGAGGACGCGGGCTGCAAGACGGTCCGGCTGGCCGATGTGGGCTGGAGCGACATCGCCGCCACCAACGCCTTGGCAACGGTGGTCCTCGAAGCCATGGGCTACAAGCCCTCGGTGACCGTGGCTTCGATCCCTATCACCTTTGCCGGCCTGAAGAATCGCCAGATTGACGCCTTTCTCGGCTATTGGAACCCGACCATGACGCCGGTGGCCGAACCGTTTGTCAAGGCCGGGCAGATCAAGGTGCTGGAGCCGCCCAATCTGGTGGGCGCCAAGTACTCTTTGGCCGTACCTGACTATCTATATGACAAGGGCCTGAAGAGTTTTGCCGACATTTCCCGCTTCGAGAAAGACTTGCAGGGAAAGATCCATGGCATCGAGCCCGGCAATGATGGCAATACACTGATTGACGGGATGATTCGCGATGACAAGTTCGGCCTGAAGCGCTTCAAGCTGGTCGAATCGTCCGAGGCGGGCATGATGATGGAGGCCCATCGCGCGATCCGCTTGAAGAAGGCAGTGCTGTTCCTGGCCTGGGAGCCGCACCCCATGAATGCGCAGATGAAGATTCGTTATCTGGCCGGCGGCGACGAGATTTTCGGACCCAACCTGGGCGAGGCAAAGGTCTACACAGCGATCCACCCGGGTTATGAAGCCCGTTGCCCGAACGTTGCGGCCTTTCTGAAGAACCTGCAGTTCAGCACCGACATCGTGAACCAGGTAATGAGCCCCATCCTGGAACGAGGCAAACCGGAAACCGCCGCGCGCCAGTATTTGCGCAAGAATCCGGCGATCCTGTCCCAGTGGCTGCGTGATGTGAAGACCTTTGCCGGACACGACGCGTTGACCGAGGTGAATACGGCCCTCCAGCGTTGATACCCGCAGCCGTTCGCCCTGAGACTGCCGGTGTGCCCGTGGGATTGGGTCCTTCTTCATGCTCAGCCCCAGGCTGGACGGTGTAGCGAACTGCTGAAACAACAAGAGAAACGGAAACCACCATGGCGACACCCATCCTTTCGAGTTTTGTAGACGGCCGGCCGGTGATGGGCCATGGCGAAGCGTTTGACAACATCAACCCCGCCACGGGCGCCGTGATCAGTGTGGTGCACGACGCCAACGAAGCCGATGTCGACGCGGCTGTCCAGGCGGCCCAGCGCGGATTCGAAGTGTGGTCGGCCATGACGGCGGTCGAGCGTGGGCGCATCCTGCAGCGCGCGGCCATGCTGTTGCGCGAGCGCAATGCCGAACTGGCGGCAATCGAGGTGGCCGATTGCGGCAAACCGATCCAGGAGGCGCTGGTTGTTGACGTGGTCAGCGGCGCCGACTGCATCGAATATTTTGCCGGCGCTGCGGCCACCCTGGTGGGCATGCAGATTCCGCTGAAGAACGCCTTCGCCTACACGCGGCGAGAGCCCCTGGGGGTTTGTGTGGGTATCGGCGCCTGGAACTATCCGATACAGATCGCCTGCTGGAAATCGGCGCCGGCGCTCGCGGCAGGCAACGCCATGATCTTCAAGCCCTCCGAGCTCACGCCGACTTCGGCGTTAAAACTGGCGGAGATCTATCTGGAGGCCGGTGTGCCGCCCGGTGTGTTCAACGTATTGCAGGGGCGTGGCGCGACCGGCGCCCTGCTCGCCGCACACCCGGGCGTGGCCAAGGTCTCAGTGACGGGTTCGGTGCCGACCGGCAAGAAGGTGATGCAGACCGCTGCCGGAACGCTCAAGCGCGTCACGATGGAACTGGGTGGCAAATCGCCGCTGCTGGTTTTTGACGACGCTGATCTGGAGCAGGCGGTGGCCGGGGCGATGCTTGGCAACTTCTACACGCAAGGCGAGGTTTGCACCAATTGCACCCGGGTCTACGTGCAGCGCGGCGTGGCCGCGCGGTTCCTGGCGCGCCTGCAGGAACGCACCGTCTTGTTGCGCCTGGGTGACCCGATGGACTCGGTGACCGAAGTAGGAGCCCTGATCTCGCGCGCCCATGCGGACAAGGTGATGGGCTACATCGACAGCGGCGTGGCGCAGGGCGCGCGGCTGGTGGCCGGCGGCAAGCGCGCGACGGTGCCGGGGCTGGAGGGCGGCAACTTCGTGGAGCCCACCATTTTTGCCGACTGCACCGACGACATGCGCATCGTGCAGGAGGAGATTTTCGGGCCGGTGCTGTCGATGCTGGTGTTCGACGACGAGGATGAAGCCATCCGCCGCGCCAACAACAGCCGCTTCGGTCTCTCGGCCGGCGTGTTCACGCGCGACGTGGCGCGCGCGCACCGGGTCGTGGCCCGGCTCAAGGCCGGACTGTGCTGGATCAACAACTACAACGTGTGCCCGGTCGAGATGCCGTTCGGCGGCGCGGGCGAGTCCGGTATCGGCCATGAAAACAGCATGGCCGCGCTCGACCACTACACCCAGCTCAAGACGGTCTATGTGGAAATGGGCGAAGTCGCCTGCAGCTACCGCTGAGAGATGGACGAATACGACTACATCATCGTTGGCGCCGGCTCGGCCGGCAGCGTGCTGGCCCATCGCCTGACCGAGGACGAGAGCGTCCGCGTCCTGCTGCTCGAAGCCGGATCGATGGACTACAACCTGTTCATCCACATGCCCTCGGGCTTCGCCTATCCGATGGCAAACCCGCGCTACACCTGGATGTACGAATCCGAGCCCGAGCCGTTCATGGACGGACGGCGCATCCACTGCCCGCGTGGAAAGGTGATTGGCGGCTCGTCGTCGATCAACGGCATGGTCTATGTGCGCGGCCACGCGCTCGACTACGACGGCTGGAGCGAGCGCTACGGCCTTGGCGACTGGACCTACGCCGATTGCCTGCCGTATTTCCGCAAGTCGGAGACGCGTGCCAAGGGCGGCGACGCCTACCGCGGTGACTCCGGCCCGCTGAACGTGAGCACCGGCAAGGGCCGCAACCCCTTGTACAAGGCCTTCATCGAAGCCGGCGTGCAGGCCGGCTACGCGCGCACCGACGACATGAACGGGTACCGCCAGGAAGGCTTTGGCCCCATGGACATGACGGTGCACATGGGGCGCCGCTGGAGTACCGCCATGGCCTACCTGCGGCCGGCGCTGGAGCGCAACAACCTGGCCATGCACACCCAGGCGCTGGTAACCCAGGTGCTCTTCGAAGGTCCGCCGGATGCGCCGCGCGCCGTGGGCGTGGAATATTCCCATGCCGGCGCCTTGCAGCGGGTGAGGGCGCTGCGCGAAGTCATCCTGTGCGGCGGCGCCATCAATTCGCCTCAGTTGCTGCAACTCTCGGGCGTCGGCAACCCCGCCCTGCTCGAGCCGCTGGGCATCCCCGTGCGCGTCGCCAGCAAGGGCGTGGGCGAGAACCTGCAGGACCACCTGGAAACCTATGTGCAGTACAGCTGCAAGGAGCCCATCACGCTGTACTCGGCGACGAACCCGCTGGTCAAGGCGAAGATCGGGCTGGAGTGGCTGCTGTTCCAGACCGGGCTCGGGGCCACCAACCACTTTGAGTCGGGTGGCTTCATCCGTAGCGAAGCCGGTGTGCGCCATCCTGATCTGCAATACCATTTTCTGCCCATGGCGGTGCGTTATGACGGCAAGGCGCCCGCCACCGGACACGGCTTTCAGGCCCATGTGGGGCCGATGCGGCCGACCAGCCGCGGCCACGTGCGCGTGCGCAGCGCCGACCCGTCGCAGGCGCCCGGGATACTATTCAATTACATGGGCACCGCGCAGGACCGCAAGGAGATGCGCGCCGCCATCCGCCTGACCCGTGAAGTGTTCACACAAGAGGCTTTCGACCGTTTTCGTGGCGTGGAGCTGTCACCGGGCCCGGCGGTGCAGACCGACGCGGAGATCGACGCCCACATCCGCGCCAATGCCGAGACCGCCTATCACCCCTCATGCAGCTGCCGCATGGGAAC
>JANNDB010000678.1:0-1914 GCA_031387285.1 Betaproteobacteria bacterium
GCCTGCAGCCGCTCGGACGCTTCCCGTCCCAGCACATCGAAGCCGTCCGCGCTGCCCACCTCATCCGCCCAGCGCTCAATCGCCGGCGTAAGCTGCACGCCCTCTGTGCGCGCGACCTCTATCAATCCTGCCAGATGGCGCTCGCGTGCCTGCAGACCGCGCAGCGCCTCATGCAGCGCGGTGGCATTCAGACTGGACAACGGGACTTCTTGATCTGGCATGGTGCAGGCGCCTTGCGCCACGCTATGCTACACGGCGACTTCCCGCATCGCAGGCTCTGGCAACCGCCGCATCAGGCGCGGTCGCGGAGTTCCACGGGCTCGGAGTTGGCGCGCGGCAGTGACGAGGTGGCGGCTATCACCAGCACCATCAGGCCGGCGCCCAGAACAAAAATCAGGTTGACGATGAAAAACATGTCTGTCTCCTTGGGGTGAAGGCATTGTGCGAGGCCGGTGTTTCCCGTTGAAGTCGCGCAAGGGGGGTTTGTATCGTTTGTATCGGGCGGAGATTTCCCCGCCATAATTGCTTCGAAACGCCGCCCGCATAGACCCTCCGGGCTGCCGGGCGGCAGACTGACTATGCGCACTGATACGCCCTACCTGCTGCTGGTGGAAGATGAACCCACGCAGCGCCAGATTCTTGTCGAGTACCTGTCGCGCCAGGGCCTGCGGGTTGCCGCCGTCGCCAATGGCGCGCTGATGCGCGAGGCCATCGCGGCCGAGGTACCCCAGGTGGTGCTGCTCGACATCGGCCTGCCCGGCGAGGATGGCTTTGTGCTGGCCCGCTGGCTGCGCGAACGCCATCCGCGCCTGGGCATCATCATGGTCACCGCAGCAACGGACTCGGTGGACCGCATCGTGGGCCTGGAAACCGGCGCCGACGACTATGTCACCAAGCCGTTCGACCCGCGCGAACTGCTGGCCCGCATCAAGAGCGTGTTGCGGCGCACGGCCGCAGCGGTTACCGAACAGCGCCCGAACGTCAGCGCAGAGGCAGCCGGCCCGCGGCTGGTACGTCTGGGCCGCTGCAGCCTGGACCTGCAACGCCGCCAGCTGGTAGGGAGCGAAGGCGCGGTCGAGCCACTGACAGCGACTGAATTTGACCTGCTGGCGCTGTTTTGCAAACACCCGAACCGCCCGCTTACGCGCGAGTGGCTGCTTGAGACCACCAGCCAGCGCGACTATGACAGCAGTGATCGCAGCATCGACTTGCGCGTAACGCGGCTTCGCCGCAAGATCGAAGTCAACCCGGAAAGCCCGCAGTTTCTGCGCACCGTGCGCGGCGTGGGCTACATGCTGGCGCTGGAATAGAGCGCGCTTGCCAGCTTCATCAGCGGGCGCCTGAAAGCACCAGGCGCGAAGCCAGCGTCTTGACGGTATTGAAACCCAGCACGGCCACCGCCTGCTGGATGGACGCAATGCGCCCGGGCAGGGCGCCATAACGCGTATTGAGGAATTGCAGCATCCAGTTGCTGATTTCCGGAATGCTGGTGATCGCCGCGACCCAGTCCTTCGGTGCACTGTTGAGGTCGCTTGCCAGCGCGGTGATGCGCAACACGCCCGTGGAGTCGGGTTGGAACTTGCAGTCGAATTGGGGCAGTGTGGCGGTCATGGTGTCAAATCTCCGAGCTTGTTATGTTGGCGCAAACAGGATTGTTGCCGTGGCCGGTATCAGCGGCGTGTCATGCAAGGGCCGCTTGTATCTTTTGTATCAAGGGGCCGTACGCGAAGGCGGTTCCATTGCATGCAAGCCAAAAACATATGATGCGAGAAGGCGACCAACAGGAGACACGATGATGATGGATGGGCAACCGCTTGCGCCTGCCTCGGAAAAGCCCGCCGCTGGCAAGCGGCGGCTGAGTTACACCGCCACACACTGGGGCATCTACGAAGTACAGCGCGGGGCCAATGGCGC
>JANNDB010000733.1:0-10001 GCA_031387285.1 Betaproteobacteria bacterium
GCTGGACTGGTCGGCGCCGGATCGCGACAACACAGCTTGATCATCTTTTCCCATGGTCCGTCTCCTTTGACTGCATCGCGATAGTGTTGCACATTGACCGCCCCAGTCAGTTTGCACCCGCCACAACCGCAGAAAACACCACCGAAGCCGGCCGACCGGTGCCCGGGTGGATAGGCCAGTTTTCCGCCACGAGGCGTAGCCCGCAATCGGCAAACAGCCTGCGCCAGCTCTCCAGCGTGCGGAAGTACCAGGGCGCCGCGTTCACGAAGCGCTGGCTGAAGCCGTCCCAGGAGCCGGTACGCCATCCGTCGGCATAGGGCTTGTCGCCGCAGGCCTCCACCGGGTGCAGGGTCTGCACCACGAAATGCCCACCAGGGTAGAGCAGGCCCGGGACGCCGCGCAACAGTTGTTCGGCCGACTCCTTGCCAATCAGCGCGAAGTTGCAGCTCACCGTGTCGGCCTTCCAGCCCAGCCGGCCCTGCGCGATGTCTTCGTAGGTCGCCACGGCGAATGCACCACCCTGGCGTGACGCCGCGTCGACCAGCGCAGGGATGGCATCCACCCCACGCGCGGAAATGCCGCGCTGCGCCAACACGCGCACCAGCCAGCCTTCGCCGCAGCCCACGTCGATCACCGAGCGCGGTTGTGTCGCCAGCACAGCTGCTTCGATCGCATGGTTGGTGGCCAGCACGCGGCTGGCGATCTCCCGGTCTCGGATGGCGTCGGTCCAGGGCGCGGCGTTTTGCTGCCAGCACTCCAGGATGTCGCGCTCAGGGTCCACGAAAAGGGCCTCAGACGGCATAGACGGCTCCCAAAATACACGCACGGCTCGCACCGGTGACCGAAGGCACGTTGGCCGGCAGGCCCAGCACCGTGCAGCGGGCGAAACCGGCAAATGCGATCGCCTCGACCTGATCCGGCGCAATTCCGCGCACCGCCGTGCTCTGCACGCTCCAGCCCGGCAAGCATTCGGTCAGGCGCTGCATGAAAAAGGCGTTCATGGCGGCGCCGCCGCACACATATAGTTCCCCCGTGCCGGAGCCCACGCGCTGCACAGCGCTGGCAACACTGTGCACGCTGAACTCCAGCAGGGTCCGCATTACGTCCACATCTGCCGCCTCGGTAACGCTGGTGTCCAGTTGCGCGCGCACCCACTCCAGGTGGAACAACTCGCGCCCGGTGCTCTTGGGATGCGTCAACTGCAGATAAGGCTCACGGAGCATTTGCGCCAGCAAGGGTTCCAGCAGTTGGCCGCTACGGGCCCAGCGGCCATCGGCATCAAAAGCCTTGCCGGTCTTCAATGCGCACCAGGCATCCATCAGCACATTCGCCGGCCCGGTATCGAAACCGTAGGTGGGCTGGCCTGGCACCAGGGCCGTGATATTGGCAATACCCCCGCCATTCAGCACTACCCGGGTTGTTGCCGGATGGCGGAACCACTGCTCGTGAAAGCCCGGCGCCAACGGCGCGCCCTGGCCACCCAGGGCCATGTCCCGGCGGCGGAAATCCGCCACAACGGGAATGCCGGTACCCACGGCAATGGTGTTGGGGTCGCCAATCTGCAGGGTGAAGCGGTCGGCGCCCAGGGGCTGGTGGTAGACCGTCTGCCCGTGTGCACCCAGGGCCCTTACTTTGGAGGGCTTGAGCCCCGCGTCGGCCAGCGCGCGCTGCACAGCCAGGATGTATTGGCGTGCCACCGCCAGATCCAGCAGGCCGAGTTGGGGCAAGGTGAGCGGCTGCCCATGGCAAACGCTCAGAATCTGTTCACGCAACTCGGCCGGGTATGGCGCATAGGCATGCGCCAGCACGCGCACATCCCCATCCGTCAGCGATAGAGCGCCCCCTGCAAAACCGGCCAGCACCACATCGACCCCATCCAGGCTGGTGCCCGACATGGCCCCGCCAAACACTTCAAAAGCCATGCTGTGTCCTCTCGCCCTAGTCCGTCCCGCGCAGGCGCGGATCGAGTTTGTCGCGCAGTCCATCACCCAACAGGTTGAATCCCAGCGAAGCCAGAAGGATCGCCAGACCGGAAAACACGCAGGCCCAGGGCGCGATCAGAATGTAGTCGCGCCCCTCGGACAACATACGCCCCAGCGACGGCGACGGTGGCTGTGCGCCGATTCCGAGGAATGACAGGCTGGCCTCCAGCAGTATGGCTGTGGACAGAGACAGGCTGGTCTGCACCAGGATCACGCTGGCCAGGTTGGGCATGATGTGGTGCACGATGATGCGTATGTCGCCGGCGCCGAAGCTGCGCGCCGCATGTACGTAATCCGCCGAGCGCAGCACCAGCGTCGGTCCGCGCATCAGGCGCGCGAAGATGGGGGCGTAGACCACCGCAATGGCTGTGGTCGTCGATGCGGCAGTGGTGCCCAGGATGGCGATGACGCCAATCGCCAGCAGCATGATGGGAAAGGCAAACAACACATCGGCCAGGCGCATGATGATGCGGTCCGCCACGCCGCCCTTGAACCCGGCCCAGATGCCCAGCGTTCCTCCGACCAGCAGCGCCAGCAGCACGGCCGAGAACGCGATGCCCAGCGAGGACTGGTAGCCGTGGATGATGCGCGACAACACGTCGCGGCCCAGCTTGTCGGTACCCAGCAGGAACTCGGCGCTGGGCGCCGCGAGGCGCGCCTCCACGGCTTGCGCCACCGGGTCATGGGGCGCGACAAGCCCGGCCATCAGGGACAGCAGCACCTGCGAAGTCACCAGCAGGGTAGCGAGCCACAACACCGGGTTATGCGCCAGATCGTGCCAGAAGGCCTTGAGGTGACGCGCCGTCATGCCGCCGTCCCGGTGCGCTTGTCTATCACCCGGTATAACAGGTCGATCACCGCATTGATCACCACGAAGGCACACGTCACGACCAGGATGGAGGTCTGTATCAGCGGGTAATTGCGGTCGGCGATGGCGCCGAGCATGAGCCGGCCCAACCCGGGTATGGCAAACACCTGCTCGACCACGATGGCGCCGCTGAACAGGTAACCGGCCATGATGCCCAACGCCGTGACAAACGGAATGAGCGAATTGCGCAACGCGTGCTTGAAGGTTACTGTCCATTCGTTCAGGCCCTTGGAGCGGGCTGTGCGGATGTAATCCTGCGACAAGGCGTCGATCATGGCGGAGCGCATGATCCGCGCCAGAGACGCCACGACCGGCAGCGCGCAGGTGAGTGTCGGCAGGAACATGCGCTGCAGATGTGCGCCGGGGTTTTCGGCAAAGGACGGCACAGAGCCCAGTGTCTGCCATTGCGGAAACCAGATGGCCCAGCCGAAAATCAACAAGGCTCCGAGCCAGAAACCTGGCATCGTGACGCCGGTGATGGTCGCCACTCGCATCAGAAAGTCCGAGACGCCGCCGCGAAAATAGGCCATCAGCACGCCCGCCGGGATCGACAGCAACACTGCCAGCACCAGGGACAACACGGTGAGCTCGGCGGTGATGCCGATGCGCTGGCCAATGTCCTCCATCACCGGCTTGCCGGTCCAGATGCTCTCGCCGAAATCGCCATGGGCCATGGCACCGATCCAGCGTCCATACTGGACTGGCAGCGGGTCGTTCAGGCCGAGTTTCTCGCGCAGTTGCTGAACCTGGGCTTCACTGGCGTCGCCGCTGGCACCCAGCATCACCTGTGCAGCGTCACCCGGAATGAGCCGGATCATCAGGAAGACGAGGATCGAAACCCCCAGCAATACGCCGCCCAGATCGAGCAGGCGTTTGAGGATCAGCTTGCCCATGGCCGCCGCGAGGGTGGGCAAGCAGCCGCGCGGTGCGCCAGGCGCTGGCTGCCCACGCCGCTTGTTCCTACTTTTCCAGCGTGGTCTGCCGCAGATTCACCAGCGAACGCGTAGCGATCGGGTCGAAGTTCTTCACGTTGGAACGCATGGCAGTGAACAGATCGCCGTTGGCCAGAAAGGCAATGGGCCCCTGGCAGGCGAGGTTCTTCTGCACGGTGTCGTAGATCTTCTTGCGTTCGACCTTATTGACGGCGGCGCGGCCGGAGTCCAGCAACTTGTCGATCTCGGGGCTGGAGAACTTGAAGACGTTGGTCGATGAGCCGGTGTAGAAGGTGCGATAGAAGTAGTCGTCCGGATCAACACCGCCGCCATTGAGCGAGACAAAGGCCGTGAAGTTGGAGGCGCGCCAGTCGGCCACGAACTTGCCGATCTCCTGGGCCAGCAGGGTCACCTTGAAGCCGCCCTTCTCGAGCTGGGCCTGCACGATCTCGGCGGTGTCCTTGGCCACCGGATTGGGCAGGACGTTGATGGTGATCGCCAGCGGCATCGTCACGCCCGCTTCGCGCAACAAGGCCTTGGCCTTGTCCGGGCTGGACTGGTAACACGGCAGTTCGGAATACGGCACAGCCCATTCGGTCAAGGCCGCCGGCAGCGGGGCGGCGATGGAAGCGCGCCCGAGGTACACGCCGCGCACGATCTCGTGACGGTTCAGGGCGTAGTTCAGCGCTTCACGCACCTTGGGGTTGTCGAACGGCGGCTTGCTGACGTTCATGCCCACCAGCGAATAGCCGAGGTCAGGCACTTTGGCGGTGACCACGCCCGGCGCCCGCGCCAGCGTGTTGATGGTGACCGCGTCGACCGAGGGGAAGAACTGGTAGGTTCCGTTGGCCATGCCGGCCTGGCGCGTGCTGGCTTCGGGAACGATGTTGAATTTGAGGCCGGAGAGCTTGGGCAGGCCGGCCATGTGGTACTCCGGGTTCTTGACCAGGCTCACATAGGCGTCGGTGACCCATTTGTCGAACTTGAATGGGCCGGTGCCCATGGGGTTTCTTTGCAGATCGGCGGCGTTGGCAACGGACTCAGCCGGAACAATCGCCAGCGCTTCGAGCTGCCCCACCAGTGGCAGTGACGGTGTGTTGAGGTTGATGACCACCTCACCCTTGTCGGCCACGATCTCCTTGACCATGGACAGACGGCTGGCATACGGTGAACCTGTCTTGGGGTCGCGAATCCGGTTCAGCGAGGCAACCACGTCAGCCGCGCCGAGCGCCTTGCCGTTGTGGAACTTGACACCCGGCTTGAGCTTGAAGCGGTAGCTCAGGCCATCCTTGGAGATGGTCCACGAGACGGCCAGGGAAGGCTGGATTTTCAGGTCCTTGTCGATTGCCGTCAGGCCTTCGTAGATGTTCTTGTTGATCAGCTCCGTGTTGAAGGCTGGCACTACATGCGGATCGAGTCCAGCGGGCGAGCCGTCGGCCGCGATTTCCAGCACCTGGGCATGGGCCGCGGCCGCGACGGCTGCGGCAAAAAATACAGCGAATACACGCAACTTCATGGGGCTTCTCCAAACGAAATCATCATGGTTTCATCTTAGCACCTGGGCCATCGGCCCCCTGGTCTTGCGCAGCAGCCATTCGGACTGCCCGGCTACGAGGAAATTCGTCAATTCGCCGACCTCCTCATACCCCAGGCGGGCATACAGACGGCGTGCACCGGAATTGAAGCCGGAGACACACAGGAATACGTCGGCATGGTCACGGTAGATCCGCTCCTCGGCAAACCTGACCAAGGCGCTGCCGTAACCCTGCCCCTGAAATGCGGGCGCAATGCAAATCGTCTGCAGGTAACCCGCAAAGGTGCCATGCAGGTACAGCAGCACGAAACCCGCAAGCTGATCACCGACGTGGGCCACATAGCGTTCGCGCATCGGCGCACGCAGCGTCACCAGCAGGCGCTCGCGTCCGAATCCGAGCGTGCGCCACGGGTCAGTGGCCGCCATCATGTCGGCGCAGGCCTCTTCCTGTGCCAGGCCCTCCATGGGGGTAAAACGGGCTAACGCAGGCATGGCATGTCCGGGCAGAACAGTTCGCAAATCCAGTTGTGCAGTTGCGGGCGCAAATCGATGAAGGCACGGTTCTCGCGACCCAGCGCGACGCGGTTGCTCAGGATCAGCACCAGCAGGTCGTTGTGGGGGTCGAACCAGATCGATGTGCCCGTGAATCCGGTGTGTCCGATGGCGTCGGCGCTGAAATGCCGGCCGCAGCTGGCACCGCCTGCGGAGGGCAGCATGAAACCCAGCGCCCAGTCTCCCTGTTGCGCTGAAATGGCGCGGCGGCTGAACCAGGGCGCAGTTCCAGCGCGCAGGGGGTTGCCCTCCAGACCCAGCACTTCAGAACGCAGCAGCTGCCCGAATGCGGCCAGGTCCTCCATGCTGCCAAACAGCCCGGCGTGGGGCGTGACCCCCCCCAGCGACCAGCTGTTGTCGTCATGCACCTCGCCCTGCAGGCGCTTGCCGCGCCAGGGACAGTTTTCGGTGGGCGCATAACGTGCCTGCGCATGGGCTGGAACGTTGTCCACCGAAAACGCCAGATTGGAGCCCGGGTAACAGCGCTCACGCAGGCCACTCCAGACGGACAACAAATCCTGTCCATACATGCGCTCCAGCACAAAACCGAGCAGCATGAAGCCCAGATCCGAATACACGGCCTTGCCGTTGGCATCGACCTCGGCACGGCCGAGTGCGTCCAGCAGCCAGCGCCACTTTTGCGCGCGCGGCCAATGCAACGGAACCGACTCATAAAACGGCTTCCACCAGGTCATGCCACTGGTGTGGGTCATCAGGTCCACCAGGCGGATCTGTGCGTGCGGGAAATCCGGCAGGAAATCCGCGACCCGGCTGTGTGGCGTCCACAGGCCCCGGTCAAAGGCATGCATCAAAGCCTGTTGCGTGAACACCACCTTGGTGAGGGATGCGAAATCATAGAAATCGTAGGTGTCGCCGGCGCGGCAATCGCACACCAGGCTGCCGCCCCGGTAGGCACGCAACACGACACCTGGCGTGACGCCGTCGAGCGCGGCGGCAACACGTTGTGTCAGCAGGTCTTCGCTGGTGCCCAGGTTCATGCGGTATCGGGTCCGGTACTCATGGTATTGTCAGCGAAACGCTGCGCCACGTGCCCGCGGCACCGACCTTGCATGACCGCCACCGCCCCTCCCCTGCTCGATATCCAGGGCCTGACCGTCCAGCTGCGCACACCCGGCGGCTGGCTGACGGTACTGGACAAGGTCTCGCTCCAGGTCGAAGCCGGGCGAACGCTCGGTCTGGTCGGTGAATCCGGGTGCGGAAAAAGTGTGACGGCGCTGGCCATCATGCGCCTGTTGGCGGCCCGCCAGACGCGCTACACCACGGGCCGCATCCTGCTAGAAGGCGACGACCTGCTGCAACACGACGAGCGGCACCTGCGGTCCTTGCGTGGCAGCCGCATGGCGATGATCTTTCAGGAGCCGATGACCAGCCTCAATCCGGTGCTGACCGTTGGCGAGCAGGTGGCCGAGAGCCTGCGCCTGCACCGCGCCATGGACAGCCGCGAGGCTGATGCCGAGGTCGTGCGCCTGCTGGATCTGGTGGGCATACCCGGTGCAGCGCGCCGCGCCGCCGCGTATCCGCATGAGTTGTCCGGCGGCCAGCGCCAGCGCGTGATGATCGCCATTGCACTGGCCTGCCGGCCGCGCCTTCTGATTGCCGACGAACCGACCACCGCGCTCGATGTGACAGTGCAGGCCCAGATCCTGCGGCTGCTTGATGATTTGCGCCGCGAGTTCGGCATGGGCATGTTGCTCATCACCCATGACCTGGCGCTGGTGGCCGACCACTGCGACCGCGTTGCCGTGATGTACGCCGGCCGTGTCGCGGAAGACCGCAGCGTGGCGGCCCTTTTCGCAAAGCCTGCCCATCCCTATACCCGCGCCCTGCTGCTGACGACGCCCGCGCAGCATGTGCCAGGCAGCGTATTGCCGGTGATCGCGGGCTCGGTCCCGGCGCTGGACGCGCGCGGCAGCGGATGCCACTTTGCCTCTCGTTGTGAACTGGTCCATGCGCGCTGCAGCGTGGCACCGCCGCTGACCGGTCTGGCCCCGGGGCAACAGGAACTGGTGGCCTGCTGGGCCACGGCGGCGAACTGACGCCATGGAACACCTCCCCGCCCCTTTGCTCCAGGTCCGCGACCTGAGCAAGCACTACGCCGATGCCGCAGGCCGGCCCATCGCTGCCCTGAACCAGGTCAGTTTCGACCTGTTGGAGCGGCGCACACTGGGCGTGGTCGGCGAATCCGGCTGTGGCAAATCGACGCTCGGCCGCACACTGATGCGATTGCAGGAAGCCAGTGGCGGCAGCGTGCGTTTTGCTGGCGTCGACTGGATTTCAGCCACGGCGCGACCGCAACGCGGAGACCGCCGCCTGATGCAGATGGTGTTCCAGGACCCGTTTTCCTCGCTCAACCCCAAACACACGGTGGGCGACATCGTGCGCGAGCCACTCGACATCCACGCCGGAACCAGCAACCGCGCGCAGCGGCAACAGCGCGTGTCGGACTTGTTGCAGACGGTCGGGCTGGCCGTAGCGGACGCAGCGAAGTATCCACACGAGTTTTCCGGCGGGCAGCGCCAGCGCATCGCCATCGCGCGCGCGCTGGCACTGGAGCCACGCCTGCTGATCGCCGACGAGCCGGTGTCGGCGCTCGACGTGTCGATCCAGTCGCAGATCCTCAACCTGCTGATGCAGCTGCGCCAGCAGCGCGACATGGCCATGGTGTTCATCTCGCACGACCTCTCCGTGGTACGCCACGTGAGCGACGACGTCGCCGTGATGTATTTCGGAAGCATCGTGGAGCTGGCGCCGGCCGCCAGCATGTTCAGCCAGCCGGCGCATCCGTATACGCAATTGCTGCTTGCCTCGATTCCGAAGCGCAACCGCGTGCATGGCGCGCGGGAAGCGCCAGCTACGCTGGAGGTTGCGGGGTCCGAGCTGCCGGATGCGGCAAATCCGCCGGCTGGGTGTGCTTTTGCGGCGCGGTGTCCGCATGCGATGGCGATGTGTCGGGAGAAGGCGCCTGCGCTGGTGCCACGTACTTTGTCGGAGTCTTCAACTGTGATGGTGGCTTGCCATCTGTACCCGCCAGTTGCGCAGGTGCTTCAACCTGTCATGGCGTAGGGGGCCGCAGCATTCTTTCCTTCGGCGTTCGCGGCGCGCCTGCCGCAGGGGCCCGGGGTATGCGCCAACGCGCCCCGGCCCCCTTCGGGGTGAGCCGCTGCAGTACTCGAAACGGCCCAGAGCCTATGGATCGGGTGTGATGGCGCTGGCACGTTCAAGGCATTGCGGCCGTTTCTCCGTGCTTCGCGCCCGGGGCGCTGATTGTTGGCACATACCCCGGGCCCCTGCGGCAGGCTTTGGGTAGACGCCGGAGTCGTTTTCGTCGGGGAATCCAGGGCAGAAGCGTAGGGTACGGTGGCAGTCTTCGAAGACCTGTACGGAAACCAGTGGGACCTTGTGCAACCTGCCGTCGCCAAGACCGTTCCACATCACCGAAGTGAATGACAGGAAGGCCGAATGCGATCCATCCTGGCTGTGGTCACGTCGGAACCCGTACGCCGCAAACCTCAAGCCGCCAGCGCGTAGGGGCCCCCCCGTTCCAGCGCCCGGCGATAAGCCGGGCGCGCCTGGAAGCGTTTGACCCAGGCGTCGACGTTCGGGAACATGGGGCGCGCGGTACGCAGGGCTTCCCCCACGAAACTCATCTGCACGTCAGCCGCACTGAAGGTGTTTCCAACCAGCCAGTCGCGGCCCTTGAGTGATCGGTCCACGTAACCGATATGGTTGGCAATCTCGCTATCGATGCGCGGCGCCAGTGGCGCGCCAGCTTCTCCCAGTCGGCCCACGTAGAGCTTGAGCATCAGCGGCAGCATGGCCGAGCCTTCGGCGTAGTGCAGCCATTGCAGGTAGCTTTCGTAGTCCGGGCTGTCCACTGCCGGGCGCAGCCTGCCGCCGCCGTGGCGGCGCACGATGTAGTCGATGATGGCGCCCGATTCGATGACGGTCTGTGCGCCGTCGGTGAGCACCGGCGACTTGCCCAGCGGATGCACGGCCTTGAGTTCGGGCGGCGCCAGCCGGGTTGTGGCGTCGCGCGCGTAGTGCTTGATCTCGTACGGAAGTTCAAGTTCCTCGAGCAGCCACAACACGCGCTGCGAGCGCGAATCATTGAG
>JANNDB010000763.1:0-1996 GCA_031387285.1 Betaproteobacteria bacterium
CCGGCCCCGGGCCCCGCGTGCCATGCGGCCAGGCGGTCTGCACGGCGCGCAGCGGGTCGAGCAACTTCTGCATGCCCGACGACAGGGCCTCGTAGGCCGCGTACTGGCTGGCCCACAGGGTATCGCCCCCCACCGGCGGCAGCTCCAGCGCATAGAGCAAGGTCAGGCTCGGCGGCTCGTCGAGGAACGAAAAGTCCGAATGCCAGGTTCCGCCAAAGGTGCTGATCTTGCGTTCATCGGCCTCTTTCAGCACGGCGATGATGTCCGGGTAGCTGTCCATATGCCTGATGTAGGGCACGCGCAGGACCGGGCCGAAACGGCGTGTCACGGCGAGCTGCTGCTCGGGCGTCAGCTTCTGGTCGCGGAAAAACAGCACCGCATGGTTGGCCAGGGCCTGCTGTACGGTTTGCATGGCCGCCGGCGCCGGGTCGGTGAGATCAATTCCGAAGACTTCGGCGCCACAGGCCGGCGCGAGAGGGCGGATGGATAACTGCAAGGACATGGCGCTGCGATCCCGCTTCAGAACACCGGCGAGGTGTAGAGCGTTCGGCCGCCCACCCGAATGTCGACCTCGACCCGGTATTGGCGCACTGCCACAGGGTTGATCTGCATGCCCAGCCCGGGCGCGTCGGGTGCACGCACCCGGCCGGCCGCATCCCGCTCGATGTGGTTGCTGGTGAGCTCCACGGCGAGCGCCTTGAGCTGCGCCGGGTATTCGCAGATGTGGTGATCGGCCAGACCGGCAAACGGCTGCAGCGATGCGGAAAGTGCCAGATGCGAGGTGAAGGTGTGGTTCACGTAGGTGACGCCGCGCGCCACGGCATGGTCTGCCACCTGCTTGGCCGGCGCCAGGCCGCCGATGCGCCCGCAGTCGATCTGCACGAAGCCGATGCCGCCGTAGTCGATCAGGTGGCGCGCCATGTATGCGTTGTGCGCGCCTTCGCCGCCAGCCAGCTTCACGGTCTTGCAGCGCGCCGCTAGCGCCGCGTACTCCTGCAAGGCGCTGGCATGAAACGGCTCTTCCAGCCACACCGCGCGGGCCTGCTCCAGCGCCTGCAGGCGCTGCGCGGCGCGCTCCACGTCGTCTATATAGATCTGTCCCACGTCAACCAGCAGGATGCCGTCCTGTCCCAGCCCTTCGCGTGCCGCGACAAAGTGGTCCGCATCCTGCTGCAGGCTGCCGCGCCCGATCGGGCCCCAGCCGAACTTGGCCGCCGTGAAGCCGCGCCGCATCGCGTCGCGCCCGCGCTCCAGCGTCTGCTGCGGGGTGTCGCCAAACAGCAAGGAGGCGTAGGGCGTCTTGGGGTGCGAGGCCTGGTACCCCAGCAGCTTCCAGGCAGGCTCGCCGCGCGCCTTGCCGAGCAGGTCCCACAAGGCCATCTCGATGCCGGAAAACGTGTGCGCGGCCTGCAGCACGTCCATGCTGTTGTAGGCCACGTCGGCGGCTATTGCCGCGATGTCCTGCTGCGAATCCAGCCTGCGTCCGAGCACCGAGGCCGCCACCGGCTGGCAGGCGCCGTGTGACATCGGGCAGACAAACGCGGCGAGGGATGGCAGCGGCGCGGCCTCGCACTCGCCATACCCCACGAGGCCACCGGCGGCGACGCGCACGAGCAGGGCATCCTGGCTGCCGTCGGCCTCCGTGGTGACCTGGGGCATCGCCAGGTAGAAGAAGTCAACGGCTTCGATCTGCATGGTCCCGCTCGCCCTAGTTGCGGTAGAGCGTGGCCACGGGTTCGAACACCACGTCTTCGTCGAGCGGGTACATCGGGCGCGCGCAGATTGTGTGGCCCAGTGACTTCACGTTGGCTGACGTGGCGCCCGGCACGTCGATGTTGAAATTATTTTCCACCCAGGCGTCGTACATATGGTTTTCGGTGTGCGGCGACTTGACCACGATGAGGTCGAAGTCGGTCGGGTCCAGCCCGTTGGCGTAGTACATGGCGCGGTCGAACAGGCTCAGGGTCTTGCTGAACACCACCACGGTGAAGTTGCC
>JANNDB010000771.1:0-4689 GCA_031387285.1 Betaproteobacteria bacterium
ATGGGCCGGTGCCCGGGTGGTGTGGTGCTGTGCGGCGCCAACATCAGCCTGGCGACACTCAAGGCCGTCCTGCCATGACCCGGGTGCTGGCGCGTGGCGTGATCGAAAAGGCACTCGCCGGCATCGACCTGCTGCCCCTGATGGAGGCCGGCTTTGCCGCGTACTCTGACGGCCAGTGCAACATCCCGCCGGTTGGCGAACTGATGCTCGAAAAGGGCGAGGTCCACATCAAGTACGGCTGCATTACCGGCGGACGCTATTACGTGGTGAAGATTGCATCGGGTTTCTACGGGAATCCGGCCCTCGGCCTGGCGTCCAGCAATGGCCTGATGCTGGTATTCGACCAGGCCACCGGGGCGCTTGCGACCGTGCTGCTGGATGAGGGCATGCTGACCGACGTGCGCACCGCCGTGGCCGGGGCGGTTGCCGCCAAATACCTGGCGCCGAGCCATGTGGAACACATCGGTGTGATCGGCACCGGAATGCAGGCGCGGCTGCAGATGCAGTACCTGATGCCCATCATCGCCTGCCGCAGCCTGGTGGCCTGTGGCCGTACACCAGAGCGGCTGGATGCTTATCGCCGCGACATGGAGGCGCTGGGCTTCACCGTGCAGACCACCGACGATCCCGCGGTGGTTGGGGCGCGCTGCCAGTTGATCGTCACCAGCACGCCTGCCGCCGCTCCGCTGCTGCTTTCCGAGCATGTCCGGCCGGGCACCCATATCAGCGCCTTTGGTTCCGACACACCGCACAAGCAGGAACTCGCCACCGGCATTCTTGCGCGTGCCTCACGCATCGTCGTCGACAGCCTGGCGCAATGCCGCCTGCGCGGCGAAGTTCACCAGGCGCTCAAGGCCGGGGTGGTCCCCGAGGAGAGAATCGAGGAGATCGGCGATCTGATCCTGGGCCGGCGTGCGGCGCGCAGCAGGGACGACGCGATCACGGTGTTCGACTCCACCGGCCTCGCCGTACAGGATGTGCAGATCGCCACCGCCGTAACACAGGCTGCTGCAAGCGCCTGAGGCTTCGCGGCCGCGCAGCGCCCGATGGTCAGACCAGCAGCGATTTCAATGCAGCAATGATCCGGTCGATCTCGGTAGCCGTGTTGTAGTGCGCCAGTCCGATGCGCAGCACGCCGTCGTTTTCGTCCAGGCCGATGTAACGCGCCAGTTCATAGGCGTAGTTGTGGCCTGACCAGACGTTGATGCCCTGGGCACCCAATGCCTTGGCCAACGCCTCGCTGCGATGGCGTACGTGCGTGATCGAGACGGTCGGCACACGCTGGTTCTGGCGCCCGGCGTCGGTGATCCCATGCACTGTCACACCCGGTATCTTGCGCAGTTCATCGATCAGGTGCTGGCCGATGGGCATTTCATAGAGGGTCGCCGCGTCATACGCCGCCGCGATGCACTCCGCGCGGGTTCCACGCGCACCGACCTGTTCGCCGAGCCAGACGAAATAGTCCACGCTCGCCGCCAGCCCGGCGAGCAGTTCGGTCTGCGGCGTACCCAGTTCGTGCCGGCCCGGCGGCACCTGCGTGGCGCAGCGGGGAGCGTATGGCGTCAGCTCGGACAGCAGCGCTTCGCGGCCCCACAACACGCCCACATGCGGGCCAAAGAACTTGTAAGAGGAACACGCCAGGAAGTCGCAACCCAGGGCCTGGACGTCGGCGCGCACATGGGGAACGGATTGAACGCCGTCCACATAGACGAGCGCACCAGCGGATTTGGCAAGCCGCGTCAACTCGGCCACCGGATTGATCGATCCGGTGAGGTTGCTGGCGTAGTTCAAGGCCAGCAGCCGGGTCCGCTCGTTGAGCAGCGGCGCCAGGTCGGTGGGTTCGATGCGCCAAGTGTCGCGGTTGAATGGCAACCAGCGCACCGTCATACCGCGGTCCTCGGCCATGCGGATCCAGGGTGCAACGTTGCCTTCGTGGTCCATACGGGTGACGATGATCTCGTCACCCGGCGCCCACATACGTCCCAGCGAGCGTGAGATGTGGAAGCCCAGCATGGTCATGGCCTGCCCCAGCAGGATCTCGCGCCCGGAATGCGCCCCCAGCATTTCCGCCATGGCGTCGTGCGCGCGCACCCAGATCGCATCAGCGTCGTTGGATGCCTTGAAGTGGCCGCCCAGATTGCTCGCCGCACCTGCCATTGCCGCACAGACAGCGTCGATCACCGGTTGCGACACCTGTGTCCCGCCCGGGTTATCCAGAAATACGGCGGAGCCGGACAACGCCGGAAACCGGCTGCGCACCAGCTCGATCGGGAAACTCTGCATGCAACGCCCTCGTCAGTGTGTGATGGCCACCATCATCCTTCACCGGCTTCGTGCCGACCATCCTCCCCCGGGTGGAGGCGCTCAAGTACGGGCGTTGTATTTCAGCGTGTCGAGAAAGCGCGAGAACAGTTCAAACTGCGTGGCGATGCCGAGCTTGGCGTACAGGTTCTTGCGGTGGGTCTTGACGGTCGTTGGCGAGATACCGAGCTGCAGGGCCACCGACACCGTCGAGTGGCCACGCAACAGCAGCTGCGCCAGTTGCCGTTCACGCGGACTCAGCAGTTTGCCGCCGAAAGACTGAAATGCGTCGTCTGTGGCGGTGTCGGGCACAGTCGTCGCATGGGCGGTTCGTGCACGCTGCCAGTAGTGCCGGAACGCCGCTTCGAAAAAAGGGATCACCGGCGTCAACCGGGCCAGCGCGTCATCCGGAAACCCGCCCCGCGCCGACTCCTGCGACAACGATATCTCGGCACATTCGCCGTCGGGCAATGTGAGCGCAATACACAACTCGTCGCGCCCTTCCGGCCAGCCCTCTGTTACGTAACCGATCTCCTCTTCGGCAGTTCGGCGCGCCTGCGGGTTGGCAGACGTCGCGGTTTCAAAGAAACCATCCGGCGCCACATCACGCATGCGGTAGGCGCCACTTTTGAGGCCCGCCAGGTACGCCGCATAGAACGGATTGAGCACGTAGGTGCTTTGGGTGTAGTTGAGTGGTCCGGCGCGCGACACATGGGGCGGCAGGGAGTCATAGACATGGATCGGTTTGGCCTTGCCGCGATAGACAAAAACAACGCTGAACTCGAACTCGACCAGCATCGCGGCAGCGCGCACGAGCAGTCCGGGCAATTGCGGCTGGTTCAGGTGCGCAACGATGTCGGCGCTTGCCTGCGCCCATGGTTGCGGCACCACCACATGGGGCGCAATCGGCGCTGCAAAATGTGCGCCAGCCGTTGTTGCGACACGCGAATTCATCCCTGCATGATGCCACCAACCCGGCCCGTGGTTCCGGTGTGCCGCATGCCCAGAGCGGCGCTTGCGGCGTCACCCTCCGGTCTCCGTCGCTATCAGTAGTTCAGCTGCGCGCGCCCACCCTGCGCAGCTTCTTTCAATGCCTTGGTGATGATGCCGGTGACCACCGTGGCAAAGTAACGCGCACCCCATCCGGCATAGCGCTCTTCATCCTGAGGTGTCAGCGCCAGCACGCCCGGGCATTTGCCCGCCTGCGCCACGGCGCGCAACGTCTGTTCAATGGCCGCCTGCACTACCGGCTCCTGAAAGCGGTTCTCGCAGCCCATGGCATGCGCCAGGTCGTTGGGGCCGACAAACACCGCGTCCACGCCATCGACTGCGGCGATCTCGCCAGCATTCGCCACGCCTTCGGGCGTCTCGACCATCACCACCAGCACAATCCCCTCATTGCTGGCTTGGGTGTGCGCCGGGCCGCCGAAGGCGCCGTACCCCGCCGCGCGGGTCGAGAACGCGCTGCCGCGCTGACCGCTGATGCCTCCGGCGCCGGGCGGTAGCGGGTACTTGATGCGTTGCACCAGCGCGCGCGCATGCGCCGCCGTGCTGACCATCGGAATCTGCACACCGCCTGCGCCGATATCCAGCGTGCGCGCGATATCGTGCTCCAGGCAGCGCACGATCGCCGGCAGGTTGCTGGCCCGCGCCGCACGCAGCATGTTTTCGGTGGTCTCCAGGCTGGCGCTGCCGTGTTCGTTGTCGACGATCAAAAAATCGAATCCGGCATAGGCGCACATCTCCACAATGGCCGGCGAGGGGATGCCGTTGAAGATGCCGCGCAGGCGCTGGCCGCTGCGCAACATCGCAGACAGGCGCGTGTCCAGCGGGCGATGGTGGTCCAGCGCCGTCATGGCCACAACTCGGCGCTGGCCATGGCCGCACCCTCCGCCATGCTCGCCAGCTTGGCAAAACAGATCGGCGGATGGATCGCGCCAAACCCGGCGAAGGTGCCAAAGCCGCAGTCGGTAGCCGCCATCACGCGGTCGCGCCCGACGATGTTGGCATAGGTCAGCAGCCGCTGTGCCACCAGGCGCGGATGCTCGATGAAGTTGTTCACCGTATCCAGCACCCCCGGCGCCAGAATCTTGTGGTCGGGTATGCGCCCTTCCTTGCCCGCCTTGGCCCACACCTCCCACTCGTGCGCATGGCGCGGGTTGGCGCCTTCGAACAGCACGGTGGCCGGCTTGGCCTTGAGCACCACGCCCCGGATCTTCTCCAGGCCGATATCGAAGTGATGCGGCCCTTCGTAGTTGCCCCAGCACACGTGCATGCGAATGCGCTCCGCCGGCACGTTGCGCAGCGCGTGGTTGAGCGCCTCCACCTGCAGATTCGCATTGCGCAGGAACTCGTTGTCGTCCACATCGCGGAACTTGATGTGCCGGC
>JANNDB010000780.1:0-3690 GCA_031387285.1 Betaproteobacteria bacterium
CCACCGAGCGCGATCACCGTGATCCAGCCGGTGTAGAACACGTTCCAGCCAGTGGTTTCCTTCTGGCTGCGCTGCAGCGCTGCGGGCCAGTCCAGCACCACCAGCTCGGCGTTCATGCCGGCCGCCTTGAGCTGCTCGGCCATCACCAGCGCCGTGTTGTACATCACCGGAAAGTCGCGGTTGGTGAGCAGCTCGATCTTCTCGCCCTTGTAGCCACCTTCCTGCAGCAACTGGCGCGCCTTGGCGCGGTTCTTCTGGTTCAGCAGCTCCTTGCCGGCATCGGTGTAATACTGCTGGCCGGGAAACTGGAAGCCTGGATTGAGCTTGTATTGCCCCTCATGGGCGGCCTCCATGATCTCGTCGAAATCCATCGCCGCCAGCATCGCCTGGCGGACCTTGGGGTTGTCGGTCGGCGGGTTGGAGAAGTTGGGGTAGGCCACATTCATCCAGAAAGTCTCAAGCCGCGCCAGCTTGATGCCCTTGTTGTCGCGCAGACGTTTTTGGGACGCGGCCGGTACGTCCTCGACCGCATGAATCTCACCCACTTCCAGCGCTGCGGTGCGCGCAGCCGGTTCGGTCATCATGCGGAACGTCACCGTATCCACGCAGGCTTGTTTGTAGCCGGCATAACCCGCCAGGTTGTTGTGGCGGGTATCCGGCTTGTAGCCATCGAAGCGGCGCAGCTTGACAAAACTGTCTGCGCGGAACTCTTCGAGCTTGAACGGCCCGGTACCCACGACCGGCAGCTGTTGTGCCGCGGCCTGGGCGTTTTCCGCCGGAACGATGACGATCGGCACCGTGAACGACGAAAGCGCCTCAATGAACAGGGGACGGACTTCCTTGAGCGTGATGACAAAGGTATTGGCATCAGGCGCCGTCCACTTGTCAACCGGGTCCAGGATCGAGCGGTCCACACCGACGCGCTTGTAGCGCTCGAAAGAGGCCAGGACATCGGCGGAGGTCATGGTCTTGCCGTTGTGGAACTGGATGCCCTGGCGCAGCTTGAAGGTGTAGTTCTTGCCGTCCGGGCTCAGCGTCATGCTCTCGGCCAGTTCCAGCACCGGGTTCATGGACTCGTCACGCGTGACCAGCGACTCGTAGATGTTCAAGGCCACGTTGCGGGTCGCACCGGCGTTCGAGGTGTGCTGGTCCAGCCCCGGAACCTTGGACTCCAGTGCGAAGATCAGGTCACCGCCGGTGCGCGGGCAGCGGAACGCCTGCGCACCCGCCTGGCTTGCTGCTGTCGCCAGAACAACCGCCGAGCTCGCCAACGCGAGACTCTTCATCGAAAAACGCTTGGTCATCATTTCTTTACTCCTTAAGTAATTGCCGCCGGCCGGCGGCGTTTCGAACCCTGTCCAACCCATCCTGTCGGTCCCCTGCCTCGCGCGCGGCCACCAGCCCGGAGGACACGGTGGCGGAAAAAACAACGGGCAGTGTGCGTTTGCGCCACGGAAAGCTGCCGGTCTCGAGCCGCTTGAGCAATGCCCGCCCGCTTTCCTCGCCAAGCTGGAACGCTGGCGAAAAGACGGTGGTGAGTTCCGGGCTGGCATAGCGCCAGAAATCGAAGCCGTTGAATCCGGTGATGCGAACATCCCGCGGTACCTCACAGCCACGCATCTGCAGCAGCTTCATGGTGGCGATCGCCATGCGGTCGTTTCCACCAATCACCACATCCGGCAGGCCATAGGCTTCAAGGTGGGCCGAGAAAGCGCCCTGGGTATCGTCAAAACTTTCGTCGCCGCAACACACCACGTGAAATGCGGGTGGTTTGGCCATCTGCTGCAGTACCGCACGTACACCGGCTTCGCGCCGCTCCATGGCGGTCCACGCAACCGATGGCACCAGCATGACCGCGTGTTTGCAGCTGTGCTGGAACAGATGCCTGGCGATGTCTGCGCCACCACCGGCATCGTCCTGCATGATCGAACACGCGTCGGCAATGCTGTCAGGCACTTCGTCCTGGATCAGCACCAGCGGCTGGCCGAGCGCCGCCACTTGCGCGATGGTGCGGCGGCGCTGTGCGGCGACGCCGGAGGTCAGCAGGCAGATGCCGTCGCTCTCGATGCGGCGCAACAGCGGCAGCGATGCCAGGTCGGCCAGCGATGCGCCCTGCAGCACGATCGAGTACCCCGCCACCTGCAGCACGTCGTTGAGGCCGGCCAGCAGCGCCGCGGTGAACGGGTCGGACAGGTAGTGCGGCGACGGGTCCACGATGATCACACCCACCGTCATGCGTTGCCTGGTGCGCAACTGGCGCGCGTTGGCATGGGGGCGGTAGTCCAGCTGCACACAGGCTGCCAGCACCTTCGCGGTCATCTCCGCGCCGACCTGGCCCTTGCGCCCGTTGATGACGTTGGACACCGTCATCGGTGTGGTACCCGCTGCCAGCGCCACGTCGCGCAGCGTCGCCGAAGCGCCTGGTGCTGCGGCAGGGGGGGACATGATCCGGGTCCGGGCCATCAATGCGACTCCCGCGGCACATAGTCACCCGAACCGCCCACCAGAAAGTCCATGTCCACGCCCTGGTCGGCCTGCAGCACATGCGCGACGTAGAGCTTCTCCCAGCCGCGCTGGTAGGGCGACTCGAAGGGCGCAAGCCGGGCGCGGCGCCGCGCCAGTTCGTCGTCCGCGACTTCCAGATGGAGCGTACGCGCAGCGACATCGAGCGCGATCCAGTCGCCCGTCTGCACCAGGGCCAGCGGCCCGCCGGCAGCGGCTTCGGGCGCCACATGCAGCACCACCGTGCCAAATGCGGTGCCGCTCATGCGGGCATCAGAAATACGCACCATGTCGGTCACACCGCGCTGCAGCAGCTTGGCGGGAATAGGCAGGTTGCCGATCTCGGCCATGCCGGGATACCCGCGCGGGCCGCAGTTCTGCAGCACCAGGATGCTGTTCTCGTCGACCTGCAGGTCGGGGTCGTGGATACGCTTCTTGAGGTCGTCGGCGCCGCTGAAAACAACGGCCTGCCCGCGGTGGCGCATCAGCGCTGGCGTGGCGGCCGAGGGCTTGATGACCGCGCCGTTGGGTGCCAGGTTGCCGCGCAGCACGGCAATGCCGCCCTGCGGCTTGAACGGTGCGGCGGCTTCGAAAATCACCTTGCGGTCAAACACCTGCGCATCGGCGATCGACTGGCCCATCGTCATCCCGGCCACCGTGGGTTGGGCCAGGTCGAGGAAGGAGGCGATCTCGCGCAGCACGGCCGGCACGCCGCCGGCGTAGTAGAAGTCCTCCATCAGGTACTGGCCTGAAGGCATCAGGTTGACCAGGCAGGGCACCGCGCGGCCGTACCGGTCCCAGTCGTCCAGCGTGAAGTCGACGCCGAGCCGGCCGGCCAGCGCAATCAGGTGCACGACGGCATTGGTCGAGCCACCCAGTGCGGCATTCAATCGCACGGCATTCGCGAAGGCCGGTTTGGTCAGGATGCTGGACATGCGCAGGTTCTCGCGCACCATCTGCACCGCGCGTCGACCCGCCTCGAAGGACAGCGCCTGGCGGCGCGCATCGACCGCGGGAATCGCGCCGTTCTGCGGCAAGGCGATGCCCAGTCCTTCGCACAGGCTGGCCATCGTGGAGGCGGTGCCCATGGTCATGCAGGAGCCGGCGCTGCGCGACATGGCAGCCTCGGCGGCCATGAAGCCCTCGATGCTCAGGGTACCGGCGGCTACCGCATCCTTGAAGCGGATG
>JANNDB010000800.1:0-4468 GCA_031387285.1 Betaproteobacteria bacterium
GCCCTCTACGACACGCCGGCCGACACGCCCAAAATCAATCTTGTTCGTTCCAATTTCTTCGGTACAGTTTGGCATTGGCGGTCCTGAGTTGTAGTTGGCGTCAGTTACCAATGACAACGTCCCTTTGGGCAGGACTGCCGACCGACTAGCGTGAAAAATTAAGGTTAGGACGACGCACCCGCCCACTGATGGCTTGCGCGCGGACTTTCCAGGCCAGCGGCGGTTCATCCCGCAGCTGGCCGTGCCGCAACAACCCGTTCGCGGTGAAATCACGCTCCGCGACGAGCGCGCCTGGCGGCTCCCTGGTGACGCACTTCGCGGTGGAGTGTGAGTCTGCCAAGGAGCTCACCACCAGCACCTTTGCGCACTATGCGGCCAACCCGACCGCCCCCAAGGCCGAGAGTCTGCATCAGGCGATGCTCAAGGTGATGGGCATGCCACAGTTCAGCCATCCGGCTTTCTGGGCGCCCTATGCGTTGGTGGGGGATGGGGGGCGGTGAACGGATAGGTTGCGAGCCCAGCCGCCGCGCGCGAAAGCAAGCTCACCCGGGAACGAAGCGACCCCCCTCGTTTGCAATCGACTTGTGAAACTTCGTCAAGTCCAACTCTAGTTGTGGCAAATGGCGAATGACGGTGGTCCAGACAATGGAAGGGTCTACTCGAAAATACTCATGCGTCAGCATGTTCCGCATATCGTGAGCATCCCGAAATTGCCTCCAAAGAGGCGGTTCAGTTTGTTCAATCGATGGGATCAGTTGCATGACTTTGCCGGCAGCTTCCCCAATTACGACGAAGCTCTCAATGACGGCGCGCTGTGTCTTCCCGTCATCCAGAAACTGGACTTGACTGAGCGCGCCAATATCCGCCCGGATATTCTGAATCGCCTCCAGCATGTGCCCGATACGGTCTGCCAACCGTAGAAGGTCACCCTTCATACGGGAACGGCCTCCCGAAGAATAGCGCCGCGAAATCGCTCATGCAGCGACTTTGGTGTCTGAATGTCGGTGCTGAAGCCCAGGATTTGATCCAACTCCCGCTTGATCCTGGCAAGGCTGACGAGAGAAGTCTTACCATCGATGGGGTCCACCAGAATGTCGATGTCACTGCCCTCGTTGTCTTCGCCACGCATGACCGAACCGAAAACTCTTGGGTTGCAGGCTTCGTTGGCCAAGACTACCCGCCGAATCGCTTCGCGGTGGAGTTGCAGAGCTTCCGATGGTTTCATCACACGACTTTCAGATTGTTTCAAGATCACAAGTTTAAGACGCGGCAATTCCATTGGCAATCTGAAGCCAGTCTTTTCGTGGCCGACCACTGTGTTCAGCTATCGGACTGGGTGGCTCATATTGCCTACAGCCTGGCAGCCCCCGGCGCCTAACCGTCCCCCAGCGCCTCCGCCCCAAAAATCTCCACCGGCGCCCGCCCCTTGATCGCGCGTGGCCCCAGCGCCACCAGATCACCCCGCTGCGGCAGGCGCTCGGCCACTGCGGCCGAACATACCAGCTGATAACCCACGTCCTTGGTCAGCCCTTCGAGGCGCGACGCGACGTTGGTCACATCGCCGATCACACTGTATTCATGGCGTGCCGCCGATCCGACGTTGCCCGAGACTCCCTCGCCGGCATGCAGGCCGATGCCGATGCGGATCGGCTCCTCGCTGCGTGCCGTCAGCTCCACATTGGTGGCGTGCACCTGCGCCAGCATGGCGATCGAGGCGACATAGGCGCTCTCACAGGGATTGGGCAGCGCGTTGGGCGCGCCGAACACGGCCATGATGCCGTCGCCCATGAAGCTCACCACCGTGCCGCCATGGGCATGGATGACCGGCACCACGTGGTCGAAATACCGATTCAGGAAGCCGATCACCTGCTCGGGACTGGCGTGCTCGCTGCGGCTGGTGTAACCGCGGATATCGGAAAACATCACACAGCAATAGCGCCGTTCGCCGCCCTGGACCGGCTGAAGGCGGCCGGCGAGGATCTGCTGCAGCACGGGTGGGCTGACATAACCACCGAATGCGCTGCGCAACTGGCGGCGCTCGCGCAGCTGGCGCATGGTCAGCAGCAGCAGGCGCGCCACGATGCCGACCGTCGCCAGCAGGCACGCCGTGGCGACCGGCAGATGGACACCGTGGTACAGCAGCAAGGTGGAGCCTGCCGCTGCCACCACCAGCAGCAGCGCGATGGCGCCAACGGCGCGGGCCTGCTGCAACGGCATCAGCCAGGCCAGCGAAGCCAGCAGCATCAGCACGGCAACTGCCCAGGCAGGAGCCGGCTGCACCAGGCCGGCGCCCAGCAGATTGCGCAGCACCTGGGCATGCAGCAAAACGCCGGGCAGGCCGGCGCCCGCATCGTCCCAGCCGACCAGGCCCAGCGGCGCACGGTGCCTATCCTCGTACTGCAGCACGCTGCCCAGCAGCACCGGCCGGCCGGCAAAGGCCTTGTGCAGTGCCTCGATCTGACCGTCGCGGGCCCAGGCCAGCACGTCCTGCAGCGGCAGATACTGAAACGGGGCGCCGACGCTGTAGTCGACCCATCCCTTGCCAACGGGCAGCCCCAGGCGTCGGGCCATCTGACCGGCCAAAGTCGGTATGGCCCTTCCGTCAGTGGACAGGTGTTCGTCGAAGCGGCGAACGACGCCATCGGCGTCCAGGGGCAGCAGCGCAAAACCGAGGGCATCGGCGCCTGCAGCCGCGGCAAATGGCGGATACATGGGCCGTGCACGCCCGGCCGGGTCGACGGTGACCGCCAGCACCAGGGGTGCTGCCCGACGCGCCAGCACCAGGCCGCCCAGCAACGTGCGATCACTGCCTGGCAGCACCGCGTCAAAGCTGCGATCCGGCAGCACCACATCCAAACCCACCACACTGGCGCCGCCGGCCGCAGCGGCCTGGACGAAGGCGGCCAGCGGAGCATGCCACAGGGCCAGAGGCTCGCGCACCGCCTGCGTCGTCGCTTCGTCGATGCCGACCACCACCACCTCAGCCGCGGCCGCCCTGGGTATCAGCGTGCGCAGTAGCGCCTGCTGCGCGTCGAGCCAGCGCCATTCGGCCGCAGGCCAGGAGCCGCCCCACCAAAGCGCCAGCGCTCCCAGCAGCGAGAGAAGTGCGCCATAGGTGCGCGTCATGCATTACAGTCTATCGCAGAGGTCCGCAATGGACGAGGAGAAGCGAGCATGACTGCGTCCGATGTCCTTCGCCGTGCACTGATGGTGTTGTGGTTCTGGTTGTGTGCCGGGCCCGCCATGGCCACCGGCATCGCGATCGTGACAGACCTGCAGGGCCGCATCACGATCACCACCGCCGGCCGCAGCCAAGACGCCGGCATCCTCAGCGAAGTCGAAGCCGGCGCCCTGGCGCAGCTGCAGACCAACGCGTCGCTGGTGGTGCTGTATCTGTCCGATGGCAGCGAATACCAGATCAAGGGCCCGGCACAGGTCGTGTTCCGGGCCGAACGGCCTGAGGTCACCAGCGGCGCGGCCGCGGTGCGCAAGCCGGCGCCGGCCGCCGGCACGTTGCGCATCAAGCCGGCGGGCGTGGGCCAGGGAGCCATTGTCATGCGCAGCCTGGGTTCAACCCGCATCCGGATGCTGTCGGGCAATGGAACCCTGGTGCTCGATGCCCAGCCCGAGCTGCGCTGGGCGCCTCCTGCGCCCGACCTGCGCTACAGCCTCGACGTGGCCGACGACAGTGGCCGCAGCCTGCATGCCACCGAGGTGACCGGGACCGCCTACAAGTTGCCCGGCAGCCTGAACCTGCGCGAAGGCAGCACCTACACCTGGGAGGTTTCGGCCCGGGGACCGGACGGCCGCAGGTACAGCAGCCGCGGCGAATTCGCCCTCGCCGGGGCCACACTGCGCGCGCAGGCGGCTGAAGCACGGGCGCAGGCGGGGACGGGAGTGTCTGCGCAAGTGGCGCTGGCGCTGTGGCTGGAGCAACAGGAGTTGCGCGACGAGGCCCGCAGGCTGTGGCGCGAACTGTCCGAGCAACGCCCTGGCGAGGTTCAACTGCGGGCCATGGCAGAACGCTGATGCAACGGCGCGGCATCGCCCGGCTGGCGCTTTCGGGCGTGCTGGCCCGAGCCGGCTTGGCCTTGCCGGCGCTGGCGCAGTTGGCCGGCGACCTGCGCCTGGCGCTGGTCATCGGCAACGCCGCCTACCCCGGTGATGCGGCGCTGGGCAATCCTGTCAACGACGCGCAGGCCATGGCCGACACCCTGCGCCAGCTCGGCTTTCAGGTGGTCGAGGTGCGCGACGCCAGCCGGACGCAGATGACCGAGGCCATCACCAGGGTGCGCACCACGCTGCAAGGCAAGCAGGGCATCGGCATGCTGTACTACGCCGGCCACGGTCTGCAGCTGGAATGGCGCAACTTCATGGTGCCGGTGGACGCGAAGATCAGCTCCAGCGCCGACATCGCCGCCCAGGCCGTGGATGTGGGCAGCGTGATCGATGCCTTCAAGGCCGCAGG
>JANNDB010000805.1:0-3172 GCA_031387285.1 Betaproteobacteria bacterium
GCCTGGTGGCACTGGCGGTGCTGGGCCTGCTGGGTTTGAAGGCCCTGGTCATCTACGGGCTCGCCACGCGCATGGGCGTGCCGTATCAGGACCGGCCGGTATTTACCCTGTTGTTGGCTCAGGGTGGCGAATTCGCCTTTGTTGTGTTCCAGACGGCAACTGCCAGCCAGGTCATAACAGCCGAGGCCTCTTCCATCCTGGTGGGTTCGGTCGCGGTGTCCATGCTGCTGTCGCCCTTGCTGCTGGTGGCAATTGACCGATGGTTGCTGCCGCGTTACGCCAACTGTGGCCGTCCCGAGCTGGAAGAGATATCCGAGCAACAGGAGGCGCCGGTCATCATTGCCGGGTTCGGCCGTTATGGCCAGATCGTCGCGCGCATGTTGCTGGCGCAAGGCGTTGCCTGCACGGTGCTGGACCATGACGCTGAAATGATAGAAGCCGCACGCAACTTCGGTTACCGCGTCTTTTATGGTGACGCCTCCCGGCTCGACCTGCTCCGTACCGCAGGCGCAGCCAAAGCGCGCATCCTGGTGCTGGCGGTGGACGATGTGACCCAATCACTGGAAATTGTTGATCTGGTGAGCGCGCACTTCCCTGCGCTGGAGATCGTAGCCCGGGCCCGCGATGTGACGCACTGGAACCAGTTGCGCGAGCGCAAGGTCATGCGGGTTCAGCGTGAATTGTTCGAGTCCAGCCTGCACAGCGCGCGCAGCGTGCTCGAACTGCTGGGTCACAGTGCCCAGCAAGCGCAGGACATCGCGAACCGCTTTCGCACGCACAACCTGGAACTCTTCGAACAACTCCACCCGCACTACAAGGACCAGGCCAAGCTGATCGCCGTGGTGAAACAGGGCCGCCAGCAACTGGAAGAGCAGATGGCGCGCGAACGTGCGCAGCGCTCAGGCAATCCGTCCTGAGTGGTCAGCGTCTATCACCGCAGCGCCAGCACCATGTGCACTTTGGCGAAATACGCATCGCCGACCCGGATGGCGCGGCCCAAGCGGCCATATTCGACAAAGCCGCAGCGCTGGTAGAGGGCAACAGCCGACCCGTTGTCGGCCGTCACCGTGAGGTCAATCTGCACCAGATCGGGCATGGATCGCGCCCGTGCGATCAGGCCCTGCATCAACGCCGCGCCGATGCCGGCGCCTGCGCACTCGGGCGCAACGTACATTCCCACCACCGTCGCGTTGTGCCGCTCCTTGGCGCGGTAGCGGCCCTGCAGCCCGGCCACGCCACACAAGACGTCCGATGCGAAAGCTCCCAGGAAAAAGTCGTGCGGACGACTCGTTTCCGGCTGCAGGCGACGCTGCGACCATTCCAGCGGTTTGCCCACCTCCTCGCCATGGCTGGACGTAAAGGCGGTTGGGAACTCACGCAGTGCGCGAAGACGTAATGCACGGTAGGGCCCGGCATCATCTGGGAACAATTGCCGGATGACCACCTGCGTCATACCCGCTCCAGCATAAGCGCCAAGCCCTGCCCGCGCCCGAACCACCGGATGCCCCTTGCGTAACGCCCGAACTGCGTACGGTTGGCATCACAAAGGCAGGCGTAACGGGTCATGGCATGGAAGGGAAAAAGATCGCGCCCTACTGTAGCAAGGCCCTCGCGGCACAATCGGCACCATGCTGATGCAACCATCCCAGGCCGATGTACGGCGGTTCTTTTGTGCGGTCTACGCCAAGTCACAGGCCAACCAGCCGCTGGAGGCACTCGAAGCCATCGCCGCCGGCTGGGTCGCGCAACACCCCGAATACCACGCGGAGCTGGCGAACGTGGGTCAAGCACTGGCTGGCATGGCCGAGGCGGCGAGCGCCAAGACCAGCCCGTTTCTGCACCTGTCCATGCACCTGTCGATCAGCGAGCAGTGTTCGATCGATCAGCCACGCGGCATCCGCCAGGCGGTGGAACTGCTCATGCACCGGCGCAACTCGTTGCACGAGGCGCACCACGGTGCCATGGAGTGTCTGGGAACAATGATCTGGGAGAGCCAGCGTGCCGGCCGCCCTCCGGATGGCGACATGTATGTCGCCTGCGTGCAGCGTTACGCCACAGGCGGCTGAAGCAGACGCGCACCTTACTTGAACTTGGCCTGCGGTATGGTGTGAACCTCGCCCGGCAGACTTTGCAAATACGCCGCCAGTTGCTTGAGTTCCGCGTTCGAGAACTGCTTGGCCACGCCGCCCATCACGCCGTTTGCACGGCCCCAGGTGGCATTGCCTTCGGTCTTGTAGGACTTGAGTGCAACGAACAGGTAGTCGGCATGCTGGCCGGCAAGCTTCGGATAGGAAGGGTCGATGGGTTTGCTGAAGTTCTCGCCATGGCAGGACACACAGGCACCCTTTTTCAGCAACTCGGCAGTTCTGCCGGTGGCGTCTGAGGCCTTGCCCGAAGCCACCGTGGCATCGGCCTTGCCAAGTGCTTCGTAATAGGCGCCCAGATCGGCCATGTCCTGCTCACTCAGGCTGGCCGCGATGCCCTTCATGGTCGGGTGCCGGCGCTCACCCTTCTGGTAGGCGTTGAGGGAATTGACGATGTACTTTGCGCCCTGACCGGCCAGCATCGGCACCTTGTAGACCTCGGGGAAACTCGCCTGGTACCCGCGAATGCCATGGCAGCCGATACACATCGCGATCTTGCCTTCACCGGCCTTGGCATCGCCCTTGATGTCCTGCGCAGTCGCCGGAATAACCGTCACCGACGTGACAAACAGGGCAAACAGCGACGACAGCAATTTGTTCATTTTGCGAAGACAATCAAGTGAGGGCTGGTATTCGGGGATTGCTCTCCATTATATCGGTCACACCCCCCTCATTGACCCACCGCTGCCTGCGGTCGAACCCAGACGCCATGAAATTCCAAGGTACCAAGAACTACATCGCCACCCAGGACCTGATGTTGTCCGTCAACGCTGCGGCAACACTCAAGCGCCCTTTGCTGGTCAAGGGCGAACCCGGCACCGGCAAGACCATGCTGGCCGAAGAGGTGGCGCAGTCACTGAACATGCCCTTGCTGCAGTGGCACATCAAGTCCACCACCAAGGCGCAGCAGGGCCTTTATGAATACGACGCCGTGAGCCGCCTGCGCGACTCGCAGCTGGCCGACGTCGATGGCGGCGCGAAGGTCAAAGACATCCACAATTACATCGTCAAGGGCGTGTTGTGGCAGG
>JANNDB010000833.1:0-2020 GCA_031387285.1 Betaproteobacteria bacterium
ATCAATGAACACTCGGCCCTAGATAGGTGTTTCGGCGATGTCCCAAACTCAGTTGCAGGTTTGAGCCGGTGGTCATGGGAATTATGCGGCCTTCCTGAGGGCGGGGGCCTGGGGCCGGAGACCGTTTATCAGTGACTTCAATTGCGCGAAGCCGCGTAGTTTGCGAAATGATCTCTCTGCCTCCAGAAAGCCGGCGGCGGTCCAGCGCAAGGCCATCTGTGCATCCTTGTAGTTCGTCACTCGCCGGGTGACTCTGCGAACCACGGAGTTGGGCGACTCGATCACGTTGGTGGTGGCCAGGCAGCGTGCCAGCTCTCCGGTGATCCCCAGCTCAGTGATGGTGAACATCTCGTCCAGACCTTCGCGCACGCTGGCCGCCGCATCCGGGTGCTGGGCCTGCAACTGCCGGGCCAGTTCCTTGAGCTTGCTCTTGCCCCGGACCGGATCGAGCTTGAATGATTGCACCATCACCCAGCGTACCTGCTGGGCCTTGTCCTTGGGCAGCCGCTCGGTGACGTTCCTGATCTTGTGGATGCGGCAGCGCTGCACTCGTGCCGAGTCCCCGCAGCGCTGCTCGATGGCCGAGCGCAGCGCCTTGGAGCCGTCGATCACCCAAAGCCTGGCAACGTTCAGATCCACGCCCCGATCTGCCAGCGTGGCCAGCAGGTCCTTGACGACCTTGGCGTTCTCCGAACTCCCCGAGACCAGACCCAGAACATGCTTGTCGCCCTGCGCGTCCACTCCTACTGCGGCAATGATGTGGTGCGAGGCCACGATGATGCCGTCAACATAGATTGCCACCAGGTCGATGTCGGCAAAGCTGCGGCTCATCAATTTGGCCAGCGCCTGGGCGCTTTCCTTGACAAACTGGCGCGACACCGCGCTCTTGGAGATGCCCAGCTCGTCGGCGCAGCGGTGTACCACTCGCGCGTATTTGCGGGTGCTGACGTTGCACACCAGGATGTCGGCAATGCGCCGGGAGAGATCGCCGTCGCCGGCCAGTGCGGCATAGGCCGGCACCGCCACCTCGCCAGCGGCACTGCGTAGACGGGGGCGCTGAACCTGCAACTTGGAGTGGCCTATGGCAACAACGCCGCTTTGCGCGCCGTGCCAACGCACGGCACCGGCGTGCCGCCCCGGGTGCTTGGCGCCAGCCACCGACTCCGCCGACAGGACCAGCAGTTGTTCCAGGAATTGACGTGAGAGTTGACCAAGCAAGTCCTCGATGGACAACTGGGCCTGTCCGATCATGGACAGCAGGGGCAAGGCCGCCTCGGGATTGGCGGCAAACAACGGCTGCTCGTTCAATTGGGCGCGGCCGGATTTCTTGATGACAGGAAGTTTGGGTTTAGACTGTTTCACGGTGGTTGGGCTTTCTTGGCTTTCAGGTTGTCGATGTCAGAAACCCACATTCTGCGGGCCCTGACGGCTTCAACCACCAACCTCAACCTTCAACTATGAGCGGGACATCGCCACTTTAGCCGCATCGCGTTGAAGTCACGGGCGTAAGCTTTTGAATTTGAAAGCAAAAAGGGCGTGACTGACCCAGGGACTTATAGGATGGTTGTTACCGCGCACCCAAACTATCTTTCCAAGAGGCCAGCCACAATGGATCGTAACGCCCAAAACGGTGTGCATCAACGTCGGAGCGCACTCGTGCGCCGGGCGACGGCAACCGAAGCGGGGGAGTTCTTCGATGTGCTGACGAGTCCGGCGTTGCTGGAGACGTCCGAATCGATGCTGCCCGAGCGCCGCGAGCGCTTGTATCCGCCTACTGTTGCGCTGTCCATGTTCATTCGCCAGGTGCTGGAGACCGATGGCTCATGTGAGAAAGCGAGCAACGGCTGGGCAGCACAGCACGCGACAGATGGACTCTCCCCGTGCAACGTTTGTACCGGCGGGTACTGCCGGGCGCGTCAGCTCCTGCCGCCGGAAATGGTCAGCTATGACGATGCGTCCAATAATCGTGCGCTGATTTCCGGCAAGGCCGCGCTGATCTGGAACCCGCCGTCCGCCTGGG
>JANNDB010000899.1:0-3115 GCA_031387285.1 Betaproteobacteria bacterium
CCTGGTGTTCGGCACCCTGCACACGAGTTCCGCCGCCAAGACCATCGACCGTATCATTGACGTATTCCCCGCCGAGGAAAAAGAGATGATGCGCGCGATGCTTTCAGAGTCGCTGCGCGCGGTGATTTCGCAAACCCTGTGCAAGACCAAGGACGGCCAGGGCCGCGTGGCGGCGCACGAAATCATGCTGGGAACCAGCGCCATCCGCAACCTGATCCGCGAGGCCAAGGTCGCGCAGATGTACTCGTCGATCCAGACGGGCAACAGCGTCGGCATGCAGACGCTCGATCAGAACCTGACCGACCTGGTCAAGCGCAACATCATCAGCCCCGCCGAGGCCCGCAGCAAGGCCAAGATTCCCGAAAATTTCCCCGGCTGAGCGGGCACAGTACGACAGGAGCGCTTGATGAAGGGTATTTTCGAAATTCTCCGGCCCAAGGGTCGAACCGAACCTGTGGAGGAAAAGCAGGACTCCATACTGTTCAGCACGGCTTTTGCCGGGCTCGGTGTCGATGCCTCGCTGCTGATCCCGTGGGAAGCACGCGCCGCCGAGATCGACGCCAAGCGCCTGCCCTCGGCGCGCGGCACCAAGTTGCTGCAGGGGCTGTGGGCCAAGGACAAGTACATGAGCCATCTGGACGCCACGTCAATCCAGAGCATGGAACGCTATTTTGATTTCGCCACGGTCCCGGCCAACCGCGACCTGATTCGCCAGGATGAGTACGGCAATTTCATGATCGTGCTGTTGTCCGGCGCGGTCGCGGTGGACCGGGTGCAGCCCTGGGGTGAACGTCTGCGCCTGGCAGAGACCCGTCCCGGCGAGATCCTGGGCGAGATGTCCTTGCTTGACAGCGGCATCCGGTTCTCTGCCTGCTCGACCATGACCGACTGCGAAATCGCCGCACTGAGCGCGGAAGCGATGGACGACATGTTGTCCGCCAACCCCCAGCTTGCTGCCAACCTGATTGCGCTGCTGGCCCGCAAACTTTCGCTGAGGTTGCGCGTGGTCAGTGCGCGCCTGAGCGAAAAGAAGTGATTCCCTGGAGCCACGATCATGGAACGCGACCAGGCCACCAAGTTCATCAATGACCTGCTCAGGCTGATGATCAGCCGCAATGGCAGCGACTTGTTCATCACCGGCGACTTCCCGCCCGCCATCAAGGTGGACGGCAAGGTCACCAAGGTTTCGCCGCAGCCATTGAATGCCGCCCATACCCTGGCACTGGCGCGATCCGTCATGAACGACAAGCAGGTCGCGGAGTTCGAGCGGACCAAGGAATGCAACTTCGCCATCTCGCCCCCGGGTGTGGGGCGCTTTCGCGTGAACGCTTTCATCCAGCAGGGCAAGGTGGGGATGGTGATGCGCGTCATCCCGCAGGTGCTGCCCACCATCGACGGCCTGGGCGTACCGCAGGTACTCAAGGAAATCGTGACCGCCAAGCGTGGCCTGTGCGTGATGGTCGGTGCGACCGGTTCGGGCAAATCCACCACCTTGGCCGCCATGGTCGACTGGCGCAACGAAACCACGTACGGACATATCATCACGATCGAGGACCCGGTCGAGTTTGTCCACATGCACAAGAACTGTGTGGTGACCCAGCGCGAAGTCGGGCTTGACACCGATAGTTGGGATATCGCGCTCAAGAACACCTTGCGGCAGGCACCCGACGTGATCCTGATGGGCGAAATCCGCGATCGCGAGACCATGGAGCATGCGGTGGCCTTTGCCGAAACCGGCCACCTGTGCCTGGCAACGCTGCACGCCAACAGCGCCAACCAGGCGCTTGACCGCATCATCAACTTCTTCCCGGAGGAGCGGCGTGCCCAACTGCTGATGGACCTGTCTCTCAACCTCAAGGCGCTGGTGTCGCAGCGGCTGATCCCCAAGCAAGACGGCAAGGGGCGCAGCGCGGCGGTCGAGATCCTGCTCAACACGCCGCTTATATCCGACCTGATCTTCAAGGGCGACGTCTCCGAGATCAAGGAGATCATGAAGAAGAGCCGCAACCTGGGCATGCAGACCTTCGACCAGGCGCTGTTCGACGCCTATGAGAACAACGTGATTTCCTATGAAGACGCGTTGCGCAACGCGGACTCGTTGAACGATTTGCGCTTGCAGATCAAGCTCAACAGCCATCGCGGCAAGACCCAGGACCTGAGCGCCGGTACCGAAAACTTCGCCATTGTCTGAGACCCGCGGCCGCCCGGTCGCTTCCGGCCTGCCGATTGCACGACTGGCCCCATTTATCCGTTGCCCATGCCAAGCACCAATCCAAAAACCTACACCAGCGCTGCGCCACGTAAAGTGGCCTTTCTCGGACTCGGCGTCATGGGTTATCCCATGGCCGGCCACCTCGCGCTAGCCGGCCACCAGGTCACTGTCTACAACCGCAGCCCGGGCAAGGCGGCGCAATGGTGTGCGGAATTTGCGGCGCAGGCGGGCGCGCGCAGTGCTCCCACGCCGCGCGCCGCGGCAGAGGGCGCCGAGATTGTTTTTTGCTGCGTCGGCTATGACGACGACCTGCGCGGGGTGACTCTCGGCACGGACCTCGGCGACGGCAAGCGCGGCGACACCGGCGCGTTCGACGGCATGTCCAAGGGTGCGGTTTTTGTTGACCATACCACCGCGTCGGCCAGCGTGGCGCGTGAACTTGCAGCCGACGCGGCCAGGTCGGGCTTGAGCTTCATCGACGCACCGGTGTCGGGTGGACAGGCGGGTGCGCAAAACGGCATGCTCACGGTAATGTGTGGCGGCGAACAGTCGGCGTTCGACCAGGTGACGCCTGCGGCGATGGCATTCTCACGTGCGTTCACCTTGCTCGGCCCCAGTGGCGCAGGACAACTGGCAAAGATGGTCAACCAGATCTGTATTGCCGGCCTGGTTCAGGGGCTGGCTGAGGCGATAGCCTTCGGCCAGAAGGCGGGGCTGAACATGCTGCAGGTGCTCGACGTCATCGGCAAGGGCGCGGCGCAGAGCTGGCAGATGGACAACCGCGGCAAGACCATGGTTGCCGACAAGTTCGACTTCGGATTCGCTGTCGACTGGATGCGCAAGGACCTCGGCCTGGTGCTGGATGAAGCGCGCCGCAACGGCGCCAGCCTGCCGGTCACCGCC
>JANNDB010000907.1:0-2609 GCA_031387285.1 Betaproteobacteria bacterium
GCCCTCATCGGCAACCACTGCTTCGCGGCCCGATGCTGCAGCGAGCGTTCGACCAGCGCGAAGGTGGCAGCGGGTTCATTGAACTCGGCCTGGTAAGCGGCCAATGCATGGGCGCCGGTATACCGGCCGGTGCCGTTGACACAGACACCATCGTCGCGGAACTTGGTGTGCGGGCCAAGCAGTCATGTCGTGTTCTGGCCGAATAGAAATGTCGCATCCTGGCCCGCTGGACCACCTTTTGGGGACGGGTGTTTGCCAGCAGCCCGCCGAGCCCGCCCACCGGCAAGCTGCTCAAACGGCAGCTCAAACCGCAGTACGCTGCAGGCGCCACCAAACTGCGGAAGACCCCATGAACTTCGAGCTGTCACCCGCGCTGCAAGAGCTGCAGCAGCGCACCCGCGCCTTCATCGCCGACGAGGTGATCCCGTTCGAGCGCGACCCCCGCTGCACGCCGCACGGCCCCGCCGAGTCACTGCGCGACGAGCTGGTTGGCCGCGCGCGCCGGGCCGGCCTGCTGTCGTCGCACATGCCGGCGTCGCTGGGTGGCCTGGGCCTGGACCACTGCGGCAAGGCCATCGTGTTCGAGGAATCCGGCTACTCGCCGCTGGGCCCGGTGGCGATGAACATCGCCGCACCCGACGAGGGCAATATGCATTTGATGGAAGAAGTGGCCACGCCAGCACAGAAGGCGCGCTGGCTGGTGCCGCTGGCAGCCGGGCAAGTCCGGTCCTGCTTTTGCATGACCGAGCCCGACCCGGGCGCCGGGTCCGACCCCAATATGCTGCTGACCGAGGCGCGCCAGACCGCCGATGGCAGCTACACGATCCACGGCACCAAGTGGTTCATCACCGGTGCTGACGGTGCCGGCTTCGCCATCATCATGGCCCGCCATGCGGACGGCGAGCATGCCGGCCAGGCGACGATGTTCCTGGCCGACATGGCCCAGCGGGCCATCGTGCTGGAGCGCACGATGGAGGCGCTGGACAGCTGCTTTCCGGGTGGCCACGGTGTGCTTCGCTTCGATGGGCTTAAGGTGCCTGCGGCCGACATCCTGGGCGAGCCCGGCCAGGGCTTCAAGTACGCGCAAGTGCGCCTGTCGCCCGCTCGGCTGACCCACTGCATGCGCTGGCTGGGCCAGGCCCGTCGGGCCCACGACGTGGCGCTGGCCTATGCCGTGCGGCGCAAGGCCTTTGGCAAGACACTCGCCGAGCACGAGGGCGTGGGCTTCATGCTGGCCGACAACGAGCTGGACCTGCACCAGGCCCGGCTGGCGATCTGGCACTGCGCCTGGACGCTGGACCAAGGCGGCCTGGGGCGCTATGCGTCCAGCATGGCCAAGGTGATCGCGTCTGAAGCGGCCTGGCGCGTGGTGGACCGCAGCGTGCAGATCCTGGGCGGCCAAGGCGTCACCCACGACACCATCGTCGCCCGCATCTTTGCCGACATGCGCGCCTTCCGCATCTATGACGGCCCGTCCGAGGTGCACCGTTGGAGCATCGCCAACACGCTGATGCGGCGGGCCAAGCCGGCGGGCTGATGGTCCGGCCAGCCACCTGCCGTCGCCCCGGCCTTGGCTCGGCCCCACCTTCTCGTGGAAGCTGCTGTGCCCGCACGATCTCTGAGCGCAGCTCTCGTCGGCGCAGACAAGGCGCTGACTGGACTGGGACGTCTCGAGGTGAACTTCCTGAAAATGGACAGAGCTGGTTGGCGACAATTAAGCCAAGCGCTGGGTCGTCGAACCTACTCACGCCTGGAACGAGCGGGCTCGCCACCTGAGCCCCGGTGGCTTGGGTCTGGCTGGCCGAAGCGCGTATCCTCGCAATTCGGCTGGCAACGTAGATCATTTCGTCTACATCCCCTAAGGTGCCGGCTTAGTTTCCAACCCGCAATTGAAGCGCCTGATGACCTTGCCCACCACCTTGGCCGGCTGGCTCGCCCACTGCGAGCAACTGCACCCCAAGATCATCGACATGACGCTGGACCGGGTGGCCGTGGTGCGCGACCGGCTGGGCCTGCGCTTTACCGCACCGGTGATCAGCGTGGCCGGCACCAATGGCAAGGGCTCGTCCTGCGCGATGCTGGAGGCGATTGCGTTGCAGGCCGGCTACCGCGTCGGCCTCTACATCAAGCCGCACCTGGTGCATTTCGAGGAGCGCTTCCGCCTTAACGGCGACATCGTCGCCGCTGAGCAACTGCTGGCGCACTTCGCGGCGGTGGAGGCGGCGCGCGGCAGCACCACGCTGACCTGGTTCGAGTTCACCACGCTGGCGATCCTGCGGGCCCTGTCGCAGGCGAACCTGGACCTGGTGATCCTGGAGGTGGGCATGGGCGGGCGGCTGGACGCCGTCAACGCGGTGGATGCCGACTGCGCGCTGATCACCAGCATCGCGCTCGACCACACCGAGTTCCTGGGCCCCGACCGCGAGACCATCGCCTTCGAGAAGGCCGGCATCATGCGGCCCGGCCGGCCGGTGGTGGTCAGTGATCCGGAGCCGCCGGCGTCGCTGCAGACCCGGGCTGACGAACTGGGTGCCGACCTGTGGCGCCTGGGCCGCGATTTCAACTTCCAGGGTGACAAGCAGCAATGGGCCTGGCGCGGCCGGGCCCAG
>JANNDB010000911.1:0-1551 GCA_031387285.1 Betaproteobacteria bacterium
TGCAGCGCCTGTGCGCCAACGAGATGGACGTGCCGGTCGACCGCATGGTGTACACCGCCATGCTCAATGAACGCGGTGGCTTCGAGAGCGACCTGACCGTGATCCGGCAAAAGCCGGACCACAACGGCGAGCGCTTCCTGATCGTCACCGGCTCGGCCCAGACGGTGCGCGATTTCGACTGGATCAGCCGCCATATCGGCGAACGGGAACACGCCGTGCTGACCGACGTCACACCGCTCTACAGCGTGTTGTCGGTGATGGGGCCAAAGGCGCAGGAGTTGCTCTCCCGCGTCAGCCCGGACGACCTCTCTGCGCAGGGCCTGCCTTTTTCCTGGACGCGCCTGATTGATCTGGGCTTTGCGCGCGTGCGCGCGGCGCGCATGAGCTACGTGGGCGGCCCGGGCTACGAGTTGTACGTGCCGGTGGAGATGACCCGCCATGCCTACCTGGCACTGATGCAGGCCGGCGCGGATCTCGGTCTGGTCGACGCTGGTTACTACGCGCTGGACGCGCTGCGCATCGAGATGGGCCGGCGTGCCTGGGGCGCCGAGCTCGGCCCGGACGAAACGCCGCTGGAAGCCGGCATGATGTTCGCCGTCAAGCTGGACAAGACCACGCCCTTCACCGGCCAGCAGGCCTTGCGCGAACGGGCCGGGCATGCGCTGCGCAGGAAGCTGGTCAGCGTGGTGTTCGATTCACCCGAGCCGTACGCATGGGGCGGCGAGTCCATCGTACTTGCGGGTGCGACGGTGGGCGAACTGTCGTCCGTGGGCTGGAGCCATCGGGCAGGGCGCTGTGTAGCGCTGGGCTATCTGCGGGGCGAATCAGCCAATCTTGCCCACGCCAATACAGCGGCAAGCATCGACCTGTGGGGCGAGCGTGTCGCCGTGCGGCTGTTTGATCGCTGGCCGGCCCGTGACGGATGAGCTCCCGCAGGTCGGCACAGCGGACCAGCTTGTCACGATAGCGTCCGACCCCGCTGGCGCGGCGCATCCCACTGTGACCGCTAAGACACCGTGCCGTGGTCCCGGTCGGCAAACGCAATCAACGCGCCCAGGTCCGGTATCTCGCACTTGCCGTAGGCGAGCTGGATCAAGCCGCGTTTCTCCAGCGCGCGCAACAGCAGGTTGGCTGACTGGCGCGAACACCGGGCCAGGCTGGCCAGGCGGCTCTGGGTAACGTTCAGGGTGTGGGGCGGCCTGGCGGCCTTCTGGTCCTGCGCCATCAGGCCGATCAGCTTGGCCATGCGCTGCTCGGGCTCCATCAATACGGACTGGCCGGCCCATTCGGTCAACAGGCGCAGGCGACGCCCGATCTCGGCTATCACCCAGGGGTACATCTGCGGATGCCGCTCGCAAAAGCTGCTCACCGCTGCAACGGGCAGGGCGACAAAAGTGCTGTCGGCCGCAGCGCACAAATCGTGCTCGGGCGCCACCGGCATGAAGCAGGGCAACCAGCTGGCCCAGTCGCCCGGTTCGATCTCGCTGATGGTGACTGCCTTTCCTGAAGCAGTACGTGCCACCAGCTCGATACGGCCGGCCACGACCAGGC
>JANNDB010000937.1:0-3188 GCA_031387285.1 Betaproteobacteria bacterium
TCCGGTTGGTGGCGCACGCCGGGGAGGAGGGGCCGCCAGCCTACATCTGGAGCGCACTCGACGTGCTCAAGGTCGAGCGCATCGACCATGGTGTGCAGGCCATGCAGGACCCGCTGTTGCTGCAGCGGCTGGCGCGGGATCACATTCCACTCACGGTGTGCCCGCTCTCCAACCTGAAGTTGTGCGTGTTTGCGCGTCTGGCCGATCACACCCTGGCACGGATGCTCGATGCCGGCATCGTTGCCACGGTCAATTCCGACGACCCGGCGTATTTTGGCGGCTATGTCAACGAGAACTTCACCCAGACATTTGCCGCGCTGGGCATGGGTGCGCAGCAGGCATGGCAGCTTGCGGCCAATAGTTTTGAGGCCAGCTTCATTGACGACAACCTGCGCCGCATTTACATGCAGCGTCTGGAGGCCGCGTTCGAGACATTTCAATAGAGGAGACCGCAGGGTTCAGCGTTTGCGTTGCCAGATCAGCGTAGGGCAGCGCTCCGCCAGTTCATAGTCGCCGACGTGGCAGGCGACCTCATCGAACTGTTCGGCCTGCACGCTGCGCAGTTCGGCGAGTGTGGGCAGGTAATACCGGGTGTCCAGCCCTCGATAGCCCTCGATGCCGGCCAGCTCCGGGCCGGTCCAGCCCGGCGCGTTCAGCGTAACTTGAGGCGGCACCGGCAGTTCTTTCCAGGCGCTCCAGGCGTCGCCCATTCGCGTTCCGTGGCCCTGCAAGCCGTGCAGTGCCGCGAGCAGACGCAATTTCAGGGCGTTGACGCTCCCGATGCGACCAGCCACCAGGGCATCGGCAATGTCCTGCATGGACTCGGGCTCTTGCGGCCGGACGAAAACGCGGGCCAGCAGCCGACCGGCCGGTTTCAGGACGCGATGGACTTCTCCCGCAAGCACGCCAAAGCCAAAAGGGAAGGTGACTTGCGTGTGGCAACCGTCGGCGCACACAAGATCCGCCACGCCATCGGCCAGCGGCATGGCAAGCCAGTTTGCCAGCAATACCCTGGAGCGCTCTGGCGCACCGGATTGCGGCCAGAGCGCCTTGAGCATCGCGGGACTGTGGTCGAGCGCGATCAGTTCGGTGCCGCCGGGCCAGGCGCAAGTGACGGTTTCGGGTGTCAGACCCAACACCACGACGCGACCCCGCGCAGGCAAGGCCTGGCCTTCACGCTGGACCAAAGCGCTGTCGAATCGTGATGGCCGCAGTGGTGGGCCGAGGTTTGACCAATTACCTATCAGGCTCACGAAGTGGTCGCGCCGCACATTGGCAGCGGCGGACTGGGCGGTCACGCTGGCACCAGCCATTCGTTCAGCCCACCCGCGAGATCTTCGTTTTCCCGGGCCAGTTCCGGGTTGTCGGCAATCGATGGGCCAAACGGCGTCCGGTTGGCGTCGAGCAGCACCGGATGGCCGTCGTGCATCACGAAGTCGAACTTGCCGTAATCGAAGCCCAGTCGTATGCGCTCGGCGCGCAAGGCCTCGGGTACGGGCACCCGCAGGCGTTCGACGATTCCACCGGACTTGACCAGGGGGTCGGTTCCGACCAGGCGCGCGCAGCGTTCCGCGCCGCCCAGGAAAATCCAGACCCGCATGGCAAAGCCGCGCGGGTCTGTCTCCGGCAAGAAGCGCTCGATGACGATGCCTTCGTTGTCCCAATAGGCACTATTCACTTCCTCCTTGGAAGCATGAATGGCGTAGGGTTGCTGGCTGAAGACCATGCCTTGCTGCGAGATCGGGCTGCGCAGGCCCGCGTTCTTCAGCATCTGGAGGTAGCGCATCTCGGGCACACCGCCACGGTTCAGGTTCGTCTTGACGATGACCGGGCCGGACCAGTCGTCGTCGTGCCGCAGGATGACCTTGCTGACCCGGCGTTTGCGTATGTCGAGTGCCGCACCGTTGATGACCCGTGCATAGCGCTTGCTGGCGCGCACATAGGCTTCGGGCACCAAGGACAAGTCAACATGAAGTACGGCGACATCGGCCTGTGGCCAGTTCTCCAGCCCCTCGGTGACGGAGACACGGTGGCCCTGCGCCTGCCAGTGAAGGCTCAAGTCCCGCAGCAGATAGCCGCGTGTGCTGAATTCGTCAAAGGTATTGGTGAGGATGACGATATGCGCCATGGCCTGACTATACCGAGCCACCGCTAAAATCGGGGTGCAAGCCCGCTGCTCCGGCGGGCTTCACTGTTTTTGCCCCGGAGCCATGTAGAGGAACACCATGTTCAAAAACCTCGTTGCCGCGATCGCGGCTGCCTGTTGTATATCCCCTGTTTTTCCCGCGGACAGCCCGCCTCTCAAGGTTGGCTTTGTGTATGTTGCCCCCCTGACTGACGCCGGGTGGGTGCGCCAGCACGATCAGGGGCGCAAGGCGCTGGAGGCAGCGCTGAACCGGCCCGGCGGCGCGTCGCGCCAGGTGGAGACGGTCTATGTCGAGAACGTCGCCGAGGGGCCGGACGCAGAACGGGTCATCCGCGACCTCGCATTGCAGGGATGCCAGCTCATCTTCACCCCGAGCTTCGGTTACATGGAGCCGACATTGAAAGTGGCCGCAGAGTTTCCGAATGTGCGCTTCGAATCCATTACAGGCTACAAGATGGCCAGCAACGTGGCCGTGGCGAACGCGCGCTATTACGAAGGGCGCTACCTGGCGGGCGTCGCGGCCGGGCGTATGTCGCGCACGGGTATTGCCGGCTACGTGGCGGGCTTCCCGATCCCCGAGGTGCTGCAAGGCGTGAACGCATTCATGCTGGGTATGCGCTCTGTGAACCCGCGTGCACAGCTCAAGCTGATCTGGCTTGACACCTGGTTCGATCCGGCGCGCGAGCGGGACGCCGCCATGACCCTGATGAACCAGAACGCCGACGTCCTGGCCTTTCACACCGGCTCCAGCGCGGTGATGGTGGCGGCCGAGGAGCGCGGCAAGATGGCCGTGGCCTACCACTCGGACATGCGCAAGGTGGCGCCGCGCTCGCAGATTGTTGCTGTCACCCATGAATGGGGTGCCTACTACACCGGGCGCGCACGCGCCGTGCTGGACGGCAGCTGGCGCAGTGGCAGTGTCTGGGGTGGCGTACGTGAAGGCATGGTGCGGGTGGGTGACTTTGGCCCGCAGGTGCCGCCCCGGGTGCAGCAGGAGGTGCTGGCGCGCCAGCAGGATATCGCGAACGGTCGCCTGCATCCG
>JANNDB010000989.1:0-1514 GCA_031387285.1 Betaproteobacteria bacterium
GTGGGCCAGCGCGAGTTTCAGCTTCCGGCGCGGGTTGCAGCGAGCTGGCCACTGCCGACAGCTTGGCCGATGAAGGAGGTTTTCAATCAGCCGAGCCATAAAGTTTCAAATAGCCGGACCTAAAAGTTGCAATCAGCCGGCCATGCGTGACCCCGGAAGCAGCACAGCTTCTCCGCGCTATGCACAAGCCAGACTGACATAGCCTTCCACCACTTTCGTGATCGGGACGACTACGAGGTGGACATCGCGCTGGAGCAGGGCATGCAGGCTCTGGCCGGAGTAGAGATCAAGGCCTCCGGCACGGTGCGTGAGGACTTCCGTGGATTGCGCAAGCTCAAGGAGATTGCTGGACCGCGTTTCGTGTGTGGTGTGGTGTTGTATGACGGCGATGTCGGTGCACCGTTCGCCGACGACCTCTTTGCCGTGTCTTTGTGGGCGCTCTGGAATTAGTTGTACGACCACTTGCATCGGCCGCTGACAGCCTGCCGTTGCATGGCTACCGCGAGCGGCTGCTTTTGGGTGCGCTCGCCGGGGTTGCGCTGTGGAGCCCGCGCACCGCTGTAAGTACCACCCGAAAAGGCCGCGAGGAGAAGACTGGTTATTTAACCAGTATATTCGACATGTTCTTCCATTCCATGCCGATGCCCTCCCGCCCCCATGTGGACTCCCCTGCCGGCCTATGCCGAGCTCCATTGCCTCTCCAGTTTCAGCTTCCAGCGCGGCGCCTCGCTGCCGGAAGAGCTGGTGGCGCGCGCGGCGGCGCTGGGCTACACGGCGCTGGCCATCACCGACGAGTGTTCGGTGGCGGGGCTGGTGCGCGCGCATACCTGCGCCAAGGAACTCGGCCTGCAATTGCTGCCCGGGGCCGAATTCCGGGTCGAGGGCGAGGGCCTGGCCGTCACGCTGGTGGTGCTGCCGCACAACCTGCAGGGCTGGGGCAACCTGTGTGAATTCATCACGGCCGCGCGCGGCAAGGCGGCCAAGGGTTCGTATGCCGTGTCCTGGCAGGGCAGCGATCTGGCCTCGCTGCAACACTGCGAGGTCTTGCTGGTGCCGCCACGGGCGCTGTCGTTCGAGGCCCTGTGTGCCCACGCCGCGCGCCTGAAAGAAATCTTCGGCTCCCGGCTCTGGATCGCCCTGGAGCTGCTGCACGGCCTGGACGACGACCTGTGGCAACACAAGCTCGAACACGCCGCGCACCTCAGCGGCGTGCCGCTGGTGGCGGCCGGCAATGTGCACATGCATGTGCGCTCGCGCAAACCGCTGCAGGATGTGCTGACCGCCGTACGCCTGGGCAAACCGGTGGCCGAATGCGGCTTTGAGCTGCAACCCAATGCCGAGGCGCACCTGCGCGGCCGATTGCGGGTGGCGGGGATCTATTGCGCCGAGCTGCTGCAGGCCACGCTGATCGTTGCGTCCCGCTGTACCTTCAGCCTGGACGAGCTGCGCTACCAGTACCCGGATGAAACCGTGCTGCCCGGCCTCACGCCGTCGGGCACCTTGCGCCACTACAC
>JANNDB010000995.1:0-4648 GCA_031387285.1 Betaproteobacteria bacterium
CCCTGGTCCACTTTGGCCAGTTGCTCCAGCAGGCCTTTGTCCAGGTTGCCCCAGTTCGTCAGTTTGCTGCGGTCCAGCTTTTGCAGCAGTCCGCCTTCGATCTGCATCTTGGCAAAGTGCGAACCCGGCACCACGATGTCGTAGCCCGTCTTGCCGGCCACCAGCTTGGCGTGCAGCACCTCATTGTTGTCGTAGTTGTCGTATCGGACCTTGATGCCGGTTTCTTTCTCAAAATTCTTGATCGTGTCTTCAGCGATGTAGTCCGACCAGTTATAGATATTGAGCACCTTCGATTGCGCGTAGGCGAGTCCGCCGCCTATCACGCCACCGGCAACGATGGCAAGACTTGCTGCGAGTGTTTTCAAGCGAATAGCCATGGGGTCTGGACCTTTCTTTGATGGAGGGGGAACCTGCGCCAGTGTGCTTTGCAAGAGCTCACGGTCAAGTGGGAAATCATAGCAAAGCGGCCAGGCTGACGCGATGACTCAGGTCGACTTGCGCTGCTTTTCCTGCAACTGCTTTTGCAACTGCCGGACCGAGATTTCAGCACCGGGAAGATTGGGGTTCACCGCCAGCGCCCGCTCGAAATAGGCCAGCGCCTTTTCCAGATCTCCCAGGTTCAGATAGATCTGGCCATATCCGGATAACGCTCCAAAATGGTTGGGGTTGCGCTTGATGACCTCATCGCAGTCTTTTAGCGAGAGCTCGAAGTTGCCCATCAGGTAGTGCAGGGTGGCCCGCTTGTTCCAGCCTTCCGCAAACGCCGGCTTTCGCCGGATGATGTCACTGAAGGTGGCCAAGGCCTGCGGCAGCTGGGCGGCTTGCATCTGCTGCACGCCGCGTTGATAGAGCGCATCGATTACCGGGTCTCCCGAGCGAGCCCAAATCTGCCACATCGCCGCGGCGGCCACGAAACGCACTTCCTCGCTATCGTCACGCAAGCGCGCCTTCAACCGGTCCGCATCGGCCATGGTACCGATCTCGGCCAGTCGCACGACTCCGGCAAAACGCTCTTGCGCGGAAGCGTGCTCGATGGCCCGTAGCGCCTGCGCACGGTCGTTGGCGGGGTCAGATGCCCGTGCCGGATGCCCTAACGCAAGGCACAGCGCGAGCACCGTCCAGAACTGCATGATGTGGCGCATGGGGGCTCTCCCTAGAGGCTGGTCAGGCAGGCGAAAAAAGATCCACCTGGTCCGTGATGATGCCGTCCGTGCCCAGATCCAGCAAGCGTGCGGCGCTGGACGGCTCGTTCACCGTGTAGCTCAGGCAGCGAAAACCGGCGTCGTGGGCCACTTGTACCGTCTGCCTGTCCCAGAGCCGCTGGTTGCACACGATGGCCACACAGCCCAGCCGCGTCGCGGTGTCCAGCCATCCGGGCGTCGCTTCGTCCAGAAGCAAACCCCGGGGCAACTCGGGCTGCGCCAGTTGGGCCGCTTCAAGCGCCGTCACCTCAAAGGACGTCAGAAGTGGCGCAATGGCAGCCGTTTTCCAAAGCCTGGCGGCGTGTTGCGCCACGATCATCCCGGTCTCGCGGTCCCGGCCGGGTGTCGGCTTGATCTCGATATTGAGCAGATGGCCGTTGCCGAGGCAGTAGCGCGCGATGTTCTCAAGCGTAGGCAAGGTCTCACCGGCAAAGCGACGCGAATGCCAGCTCCCCGCGTCAAGTCGCGACAAGTCGCTCCAGCTGGCCTCGCCGCCAATGCCGGTGCCGCTGGTGGTGCGCTCCAGCGTGCTGTCGTGCATCAGGAATGGAACCCCATCCAGGCTGAGCTTGACGTCGCATTCGAACATGCGGTAGCCATGGCTGGCGCCCTGGCGGAAAGCGGCCAGCGTGTTTTCAGGTGCCAGCTTGCCGGCGCCCCGGTGTGCAATCCATGCCGGATAAGGCCAGTCCGCCGCCTGCCGGCTCATAACCGCTTACCGGAAGCAGCATCGAACAGGTGCAACCGGTCCGGCCGTGGCGTGACATGAATCGTTGCGCCCAGTACCGGGACTGCATGCGACTCCTCGGTGCGCACGATCACGATCTCCTGGTCGTTGCCGTGCGTCCAGCGGCCATACACCAGGCGCTCTGCACCCAGCATCTCGACTGCGTCGACCTTCAAGGCCCATCCATTTTCCGAAATATCCAGGTGTTCCGGCCGGATACCCACGATCGTTCCAGGCTTGGCACCCGGCGCGTCGCGCAGCAGATTCATTGGAGGCGAGCCGATGAAGCTGGCGACGAAGGTCGTTGCCGGCTTGGTATACACCTCCTCGGGCGTACCAAATTGCTCCATCACCCCGGCGTGCATCACGATCATGCGCTGCGCCAGCGTCATCGCCTCGACCTGGTCGTGCGTCACGAACAGCGAGGTGATGCCCAAATCCCGGTGCAGCTTCTGGATCTCCAGGCGCGTCTGGGCGCGCAGTTTGGCGTCCAGGTTGCTCAAGGGCTCGTCGAACAGGAATACCTGGGGTTTGCGGACGATGGCGCGGCCCATTGCCACGCGCTGGCGCTGCCCGCCGGAAAGTTCCCGTGGCTTGCGCTGCAGGAACGGCCCGAGTTCAAGAATCTTGGCGGCAACGTCCACGCGGGCGCGAATCTCGTCGGGCGGTACCTTGGCGATCTTCAAACCGTAGGCCATGTTTTCGAACACGCTCATGTGCGGGTATAGCGCGTAATTCTGGAACACCATGGCAATATCGCGTTCGGATGGCTCGAGGTCATTCACCACGCGATTGCCGATCGAGATCTGGCCTTCGCTGATTTCCTCCAGACCGGCCACCATGCGCAGCAAGGTGGACTTGCCGCATCCCGAGGGCCCGACGATAACGACGAATTCCCCGTCCAGGATGTCCGCGTTCACGCCGTGGATGACCTGGTTCGCGGTCTTGCCGGTGCCGTACCGCTTGACGATGTTCTTGAGTTGAATTGCTGCCATATGACCTGATTGGTTGGAGACGGAGCGAAACCGCGTTTCGATCGGCGCCGCAATATCGTTACTTTTCGGTATCCACCAGCCCTTTGACAAACCACTTCTGCATCAGTACGACGACGATTGCCGGCGGAATCATGGCGAGCAGCGCAGTAGCCATCACAACGCTCCACTCGGTTTGCGCGTCACCGCCAGAGATCATGCGCTTGATGCCGATCACCACGGGGTACATGTTCTCTTCGGTGGTGACGAGCAGCGGCCAAAGATACTGGTTCCAGCCATAGATGAACTGGATCACGAACAGCGCCGCGATCGAGGTGCTGGACAGCGGCACCAGTACATCCTTGAAAAAGCGCATCGGCCCGGCACCGTCCACCCTTGCCGCCTCCACCAGTTCATCCGGCACCGTAAGGAAGAATTGGCGAAACAGGAAGGTGGCCGTGGCCGACGCTATCAGCGGTACCGTCAAACCAGCGTAGCTGTTGAGCATGCCCAGATCGGATACCACCTTGTAGGTCGGCAGGATGCGCACCTCCACCGGCAGCATCAGCGTGATGAAGATGGCCCAGAAGAAGAAATTGCGAAACGGGAAGCGGAAGTAAACGATGGCGAACGCCGACAGCAGCGAGATCGCGATCTTGCCTATGGCGATGGTCAGCGCAGACACCAGGCTGACCATCATCATCCGCCCGACTGGCGCCTTGGACCCCTGGCCGGTGCGGGTGCCATTCCAGCCCACAGCGAAGTTTTCAGCCAGCTCCGAGCCGGGCAACAGGGACATCGGCGCCTGCACGATTTCATCCGCCGTATGGGTGGAGGCGATAAAGGTCAGGTAAAGCGGAAAGGCGACCACCAGCACGCCCAGGATCAGCACCAGATGGGACAGCGCATCGAGCAGCGGGCGACGTTCAACCATCAGTAGTTCACCTTCTTTTCGACAAAGCGGAACTGCACCACGGTCAGCATGATCACGATCACCATCAGCACCACCGACTGCGCCGCTGAAGCGCCGAGGTCCATCGCCTTGAAGCCGTCGTAGTAGATCTTGTAGACCAGGATCGAAGTGTCCTTGCCGGGGCCGCCCGACGTAGCCGCGTCGATGATGCCGAACGTCTCGAAGAAGGCGTAGACGATATTGATCACGAGCAGAAAGAATGTCGTCGGCGACAGCAATGGGAACACGATGGTCCAGAAGCGCCGCCACGGCCGCGCCCCGTCGATCGCCGCAGCTTCAATCAGTGACTTCGGGATGCTCTGGAGCCCGGCCAGGAAAAAAAGGAAGTTGTAGGAGATCTGTTTCCAGACCGCCGCCATGACGACCAGCGTCATGGCCTGTTGTCCGTCAAGTAACGGGTTCCAGTCAACCCCCAACGCGCGCAGCCAGAATGACACCACCCCCACGCTGGGCGCCAGCATGAACAACCACAACACGCCGGCCACTGCCGGTGCCACCGCGTAGGGCAATATGAGCAAGGTCCTGTAGGCCAGGACGCCCTTGATGATGCGATCGGCGAAAACAGCCAGCAGCAGTGAAATTCCAATGCCCAGTACCGCCACCAGGACGGAGAAAACGGCAGTCGTGTAAAACGAGGCGAGATAGGTCGGGTCGTTCCAGAGGTTCTCGAAGTTCTCCAGGGCGACCCATTCCACCGAGGTTCCGAAGGCGTTGGTCTGCTGCATCGACTGCAACACGACCTGCGCAGCGGGCCAGAAGAAGAACACCGCGATCA
>JANNDB010001011.1:0-6289 GCA_031387285.1 Betaproteobacteria bacterium
GTCGCGGGCGGCGGCCGGATCAGGCGCGGTGTACAGACCTGCGTAGACCTTGACGCGATCGCGCACATGGCCGCCCAGCAGCATGTAGACCGGCACCCCCAGCGCCTTGGCCGAGATGTCCCACATGCAGTGGTCGAGCGCCGAAATTGCCGCCAGGCCCAGCGCCCCCGGCGGGAAGCGCGTCTGCTGCATGAGGTAGTGGATCAGGAAGGCGATGCGGCGCGGATCCTTGCCTTTCAGGAAGGTCACCAGGTAATCCAGCAAGGGGAAAAGGGCCAGATCGGGGCCGTGGTTGTAACACTCACCCCAGCCGGTGATACCCGCCTCGGTATCCATCGCCACAATGACCCGTGGCCGGTCCTTGTCGCGCGACATGAAGACGCGCACGCGGTCGATCTTCATGCCAGAGCCTGCGAACGTATCGGAGGGCTCAACGGCCCTGGCCAGCTCGCGCAGCGCACCAGGCCTTGAACTGGCCTTCGGTCGCGGGATCGGTGGGCGGATACAGACCGAAGATGCCACGCCCTGCCAGCACCTGCTCGGTCACGAAGTCCTCGAACAGGGTTTGCGCGCCGGCCTCGCCCGCCACTGCTTCCGCGATCTCGTGCGGAACCACCACCACGCCTTCGGCGTCGCCCACGATGATGTCGCCCGGATAGACCGGCACCCCGCCACAACCGATGGGTACGTTCAAGTCCTCCGCATGGTGCTTGATCAAATTAGTGGGAGCCGACGGGCCCTGGCAATAACTCGGAATTGCGAGCGCCGCGATCTCATGGCTGTCGCGCAGCCCGCCGTCGGTCACGACGCCCGCCACACCCCGCACCATCATGCGTGTGACAAGGATGGAGCCGGCAGACGCGGCGCTGGCGTCAGCGCGGCTGTCCATCACCAGAACATGGCCCGGCGGAATTTCCTCCACCGCGCGGCGCTGCGGATGGCCGTGGTCCAGGAACACGCCGAGGTGGTCCAGATCTTCACGCGCCGGGATGTAGCGCAGCGTGTAAGCCGGGCCGACCATGTTCTTGCCGCCACTTCCGAGCATACGCACACCCTGCATGAAGGTGTTGCGCAAACCGCGTTTGAAAAGCAGGGTGGTGAGCGTGGCGGTCGAGACGTTCTGCAGCGCCGCCAGGGCGCTCGCGGGGACAGGGGTAGGCATGGTCTTATCTCCCGGTGTAATGGCGTGCACGTTGCAAGCGCGTCTGAACATAGACGTTCTCGTCATGGGTGCCGGCCGCATACGAGCCGGAAGCCGCCGAGACCTGCGACGAAATGTTCGCCTGGCTCGGAAATCGCGCCACGAAGGTTTCATCTATATCCACGCCCAGGCCCGGCGCGTCGGGCACCTGTAGAAAACCATCGACCTGCATCGGATGCGGGATCACCGTGTGTTGCCGCCCTTCCCAATCGTCCTCGATGCGCTCCAACATCAAGGCGTTCGGAATCGCCGCCATCAGATGCAATGCAGCGTATTCGGCCACCGGTCCGAGCGAGCCGGAATGCGGCGCCACCATGATGTGGTGCGCCTCGGCCATCGCGGCAATCTTCTTCATCTGCGTGATGCCCCCGGCGCGGCCGGTATCGGGCTGTATCACATCGACCAGTTCGCGTTCGATCAGGTCACGCGAGCCGTAGATCGTGGCCATGCGCTCCCCGGCCGCCAGCGGCACATGGGCTGCATCCCGGATACGCCTGTACCCGTCGAGGTTGTCGGGCGCAATCGGATCTTCGATGAACAGCAGGTGGTAGGGCTCGAGCGCGCGCGCCAGCTGCGCCGCGTCTCCCGGCGTCATCCACGGCGGGCCGTGCAGGTCGATCATGATGTCCATCTCGTCGCCCACCGCTTCACGCAGGGCCGCGACCTTGCGCACCGGGTCGGAGACCCCCCCACACTTGATGGCCGTGATGCCGCGCGCCTTCAGGCTCAGCGCCGCCTCGGGTGTATTCGCGTGCGAATAGATGCGGATGCGGTCGCGCAGCTTGCCACCCAGCAGGTTCCACACCGGCACGCCCAGCACCTTGCCCTTGATGTCCCACAGGGCCATGTCGATGCCGGTCATGGCGCCGGCACCCACCGTGCCGGTCATGCCATGCACCATGATGGCCGACATCATGCGCTGCCACAGGCGCTCGATATGCGTCGGGTCCTCGCCGATCAGCAATCGGCGCAAATCCTGCACAGCGGTCTCGATGACACGCGGCCAGCCCGAACACTCGCCTATGCCCACCACGCCTTCGTCGGTGTACACCTTCACGAACAGCCAGTTGCGGGTACCGGTGATGCCCGGCGAATACGACTGCGCGCCAAACGCGTTGTCGGAAGCCCAGGCCTTGGGCTGGGGCACGCCCACGTGCATCAGGAAGGTCTTGATATCGGTGATTTTCATGAGATACCGGCATAGCGGAACCGTTTATGCATGCCGCGTGCGCGCGGATCCGGATGTGGAATGGCGGACAGCAAGGCCTGGGTGTAGGCATGCTGGGGTGCGTCGCAGACCTGGTTGGTCTCGCCGGTTTCGACCACCTTGCCGCGGTACATCACGGCCACACGGTCGCAGAAGTAACGAATCACGGCAATGTCGTGGCTGATGAAGATGAAGGACAGGCCGAGCTGGTCCTGCAGGTTGAGCAACAGGTCGAGCATCTGCGAGCGCAGCGACACATCCAGCGCCGAAGTCGCTTCGTCGGCGACGATGATGCGCGGGTTCAATGCCAGCGCGCGCGCAATGCCGATGCGCTGGCGCTGGCCGCCCGAAAAAGCATGCGGGTAGCGCTCGCGCCAGGCCGGCTCCAGCCCGACCTTGCCAAGCAGGTCGGCGACCCGGTCATCGAGCTCTGTCCCCTTGGCCAGCCCGTTCACCAGCAGCGGCTCGCCCACGATCTGCGCCACCGTCATGCGCGGATTGAGTGAGCCCACCGGGTCCTGGAAGATCATGCGCATCTCGCGCCGGCAGTCCTTCAGGGTCTGCTTGTCGGCTTGCATGATGTCGGTCACCGAACCGTCGGCGCGCCGGTAATGGATGGCGCCGCCATTGGGCTCATACACACGCAGCAGGCAGCGCCCCATGGTGGTCTTGCCGGAGCCGGACTCACCCACGATGCCGAGCGACTCGCCGGGCAGGACAGACAGCGAGACCCCATCCACCGCACGCGTCGTGGTCTTGCCATTGTCGAACAGCATGGAGAGATCGCGCACCTCCAGAATCGGCAGGGCGTCACTGGCGATGGGGGCTCGCTTCAGACGGATGTCGGCGGTGCGGCCGAGCTTGGTCACCGAGCCTATCAGCATGCGCGTGTAATCGTCTTTGGGCGCATGGAAGATGGTGTCCACATCGCCCGTCTCCACGACGCGGCCGTTGTGCATCACGATCACCTGGTCGGCAATCTCCGCGACCACACCCATGTCGTGCGTGATGAACATCACGGCCATTCCGTGGCTCTTTTGCAGGTTCTTGATCAGGTCCAGGATTTCCGCCTGCGTGGTCACATCCAGCGCGGTGGTGGGTTCATCGGCGATCAGCAGCGCCGGCTTGCAGGCCAGCGCCATGGCAATCATCACGCGCTGTCGCATGCCGCCCGAAAACTCGAAGGTGTAGCGGTCCACCGCCTTATCCGGGTTCGGGATCTCCACCTGGGTCAGCAGCTCCACGCAGCGTGCGCGCGCAGCCTGCTTGGACATCTTCAGATGCAGGAGGAGTACCTCCATGATCTGGTTGCCCACCGTGTGCACCGGCGAGAGCGAAGACATGGGCTCCTGGAAGATCATGGCGATCTCGGCGCCGCGCACGGCGCGGATTTCGGCGCCACGCCGGTTTAGCCTGGCCAGGTCCACGCTGCTGCCGTCGCTGCGGTGCAGCAGCATCGAGCCACCGATGATGCGCCCGGGCTCGTCGACGATCTGCAGGATGGAGCGCGCCGTGACACTCTTGCCGCTGCCGCTCTCGCCCACCACACACAGGGTCTTGCCCCGCTCGACGTCGAACGACACGCCGTCCACCGCCTTGATGGTGCCATTGCGCACCGGGAAGTGCGTCTGCAGATCGCGCACTTCCAGCAGCACGCCTTCTGTCTTGCGCCCAGGTTCGGAGCTCATTTGTTGTACGGGTCGGAGGCGTCGCGCAGGCCATCGCCAAGGAAGTTGAGGGCGATCACCGCGATGACCACCGCGGCGCCTGGCGCGAACAGCCAGGGGGCCGTGGCAATGGAGCGGATGTTCTGTGCCTCACGCAGCAATACGCCCCAGGAGATGGTTGGCGGCTGCAGGCCAAGACCGAGGAAACTCAGCGAGGTTTCGGCCAGGATCATGGCCGGAATGGCCAACGAGATCGAGGCGATGATGTGGCTGGCAAAACTCGGCAGCATGTGACGGAAGATGATGCGGCCCTCGGAGGCACCGTCGAGCCGGGCCGCGGTGACAAATTCCTCGGTGCGCAGGCTCAGGAAGCGTCCGCGCACCACCCGCGCCAGCTGGGCCCAACCGGTGAGGGAGAGGATAAGCGTGATCATGAAATAGTTGAGCGTGGCCGGCCAGTTCTGCGGCACGGCGGCCGACGCAGCAAGCCAGATCGGGATGGTGGGCAGTGACAACACCAGTTCGATCACGCGCTGGATCACAAAGTCGATGCGCCCGCCGTAATAACCCGAAATGCCCCCCAGGACGATGCCAATTGCCAAAGCCAGGAAAACACCGACCAGCCCCACCGACAGCGAAATCTGGGTGCCCACCATGATGCGGCTGAACACACAACGCCCGAGCCGGTCTGCACCGAAGAAAAACAAGGGCTGGCGCGTGTTCTCGGAGGCAAACAGATGGACCCTGGCGTTGAACAGCCCCAGCACCGTGTACTCGTAACCAGTGGCAAACATCTGCAGATAGACCTTGCGGCCGGTGTCTTCCTGGTACACCGCCGCCAGGGTGACCGGGTCGCGCTTGAGCATGTAGGGGTGGATGTAGGGCCGGATGGCCCAGCCGCCCTCGGCACTGCTGTCTATCAGGTGCAGCGCCTGCGGCGGGTGAAAGGCTGCACGCGCGTTTTGCAGCGAGGGATCGTTCACCGCAAAGAAGCCTGGCACTACCGCAATGATGTACAGGATGGCGGTGACAACCAGCCCCACCATGGCCAGACGGTGCCGCTTGAAGGCCCACCACACCAGTTGCCACTGCGAGGCAACGGCCAGGCGGCTCGACACCGCGGGCGCGTCGTCGTCGGCGGCGGCAACAGCGGTATTACTCAAGGCGGATGCGCGGGTCGACCAGCGCCAGCAGGATGTCGCTGACCAGCGAGCCCAACACCGTGAGCATGCAGATCAGCAGGATGAAGGCGCCCGCCAGGTACATGTCCTGGCTCATCAGGGACTGCAGCAGCAAGGGCCCAGCCGTGGGCAGGCTCAGGACGATGGCCACGATGATGGAGCCCGACACCAGGTTGGGCAACAGCCAGGCGATGGTCGAGATGAAGGGGTTGAGCGCCAGGCGCAGCGGGTACTTGACCAGCAGCGTGAACTCGGAAAGGCCCTTGGCGCGCGCCGTCGTCACGTACGGCTTGTGCAATTCGTCGAGCATGTTGGCGCGCATCACGCGGATCAGGCTGGCAGTGCCCGACACCGCCAGAATCACCACCGGAATCCAGAGGTGCTCCAGCAGGTCCGCCACCTTGGCCAGGCTCCAGGGCGCGGTGAGGTATTGCTCCGAGAACAAGCCCCCCACACTCTGCCCGAAGTGCACGGCCGCCACATACATCAGCACAAGCGCCAGCAGGAAGCTCGGGATGGCCAGTCCGAGAAAGGACACGCCGGTGATGAGGTAGTCGGACACTGAATACTTGCGCACCGCCGAGTACACCCCCACCGGCAGCGCCACACCCCAGGTCACCAGCAGCGCCGACAGGGTGAGCAGCAGGGTCAGCGCCATGCGTTCCCAGATCAGGTCACCCACCGGTTGCTGCCACTCGAAGCTCAGGCCGAAATCACCGAAGAAAACGATGTTGGAGATCCACTTCCAGTACTGCACCACCATGGGCTGGTCCAGCCCGAAGCGGTTGCGCAGGTCGGCCGCGGTGTTCTGGTCCACCACCTCGTTGGACGCCGCCAGCGTGGCGATATACGTGGTGACGTAGTCGCCCGGTGGCAGCTGGATCAGCACAAAAGCCAGGAAGCTGATCGCAACCAGAAACGGCAGCATCCAGAGCAGCCGCTTTATTATGAACACCAACATGCATGCAGTCCTTTAGGCCAACCCGGCGAACTGCCCGCGGCAGTTCGCCAATCAGGTACGGGTGAAGAAGAA
>JANNDB010001012.1:0-11021 GCA_031387285.1 Betaproteobacteria bacterium
TCCTGGTCACCAACGCCACCCTGCCCGACGGCCGAACCGGCATGTCGGTTGCAGTCCAGGACGGCCGCATCGTTGAAGTGACCGAAGGCCTGCAACCCCCCGCCCTCGAAACCCTGGACGCCCAGGGCCTGCTGCTGACCCCGCCCTTCGTCGACGCGCATTTCCACATGGACGCCACGTTGTCCTACGGCATGCCGCGCGTGAACCAGAGCGGCACCCTGCTCGAAGGCATCGCCTTGTGGGGCGAACTCAAGCCGCAGCTGACGCAGGAAGCCGTTGTCAACCGCGCGCTGGCGTATTGCGACTGGGCCGTGGCGCGCGGCCTGCTGGCGATACGCTCGCATGTGGACACCAGCGACCCGCGCATGCTGGCGGTGGAAGCGCTGCTGGAAGTGAAGCGCCGCGTCGCGCCCTACATCGCCCTGCAACTCGTCGCCTTTCCGCAGGACGGCGTGTTGCGCACCCCCGGCGGCGTGCAGAACCTCGAACGCGCGCTAGACCTGGGTGTGGACGTGGTGGGCGGCATACCGCATTTCGAGCGCACCATGGCCGATGGCGCCACCAGCGTGAAGCTGCTGTGCGAGATCGCCGCAAAACGCGGCAAGCTGGTTGACATGCACTGCGACGAGTCCGACGACCCGCTCTCGCGCCACGTGGAGACGCTGGCCAGCGAGACCCAGCGCCTGGGCCTGCATGGGCGCGTGACAGGTTCGCACCTCACGTCCATGCACTCCATGGACAACTACTACGTGTCCAAGCTGCTGCCGCTGATGGCCGAGGCGCAGCTGCACGCCATTGCCAACCCGCTCATCAACATCACGCTGCAGGGCCGCCACGACACCTACCCCCGGCGCCGCGGCATGACGCGTGTGCCCGAGCTGCTGGCGGCCGGCGTGAACGTGGCCTTCGGCCAGGACTGCTGCATGGACCCCTGGTATTCGCTGGGCAGTGGTGACATGCTGGGTGTGGCCCACATGGGCCTGCACGTGGCACAGATGACCAGCCAGGCCGCCATTCGACAGTGTTTCGAGGCGGTGACCACGAACCCTGCGCGAATCCTGCAGCTGGAGGGTTATGGCCTCGCGCCGGGTTGCAATGCCGACTTCGTGCTGCTGCATGCGAAGGACCCGGTGGAGGCGATACGGCTGCAGGCTACGCGGCTGAAGGTGTACCGCCGGGGCAAGCTGCTGGCGCAGACGCCGGCGCCGGTGGCGGAGTTTCGGGTGGGGGGCAGGCCGGAGAGGGTCAGCGGCTTGTTGGGGCGGTGAGGTGATTGCCATCGAACGCCTCAGGAGACCACTTCACCAGACCTGGACGCCGACGTGGGAACGACCGTGCCCAGAGCTCCGTCACGCGTCCACTGCCTCTGCCTGCCCAACCAGCGAAGTCGCCGGAATGCCCAGTGTCAGCAGGCGCCGGATCATAGCCATGGTCAGCGGTCGGGTACCGTTGAGTACTTCGTAGACCCGGTTGCGCGGCCCTATGTAGGGCACCAGGTCGGCGACAACCATGCCGGTCTGGTCCATGTGAAATCGGATCGCGTCTATCGGGTCTGGCGGCGCGATGGGGTAATGCTCGGCCTCGTAGGCCTCCACCAGCGTGGAAAAGACTTCCAGCCGTTCGCCCTCCGGCGAATCCGGATGCGGGTCCAGATCAACCAGCGCGGACACCTCGGTCAACATGGCCCGGTAGGCGGCTTTACTGCGGATGGCGCGGACTTCCATGGTCGTCACTCCTTCGGTTGCGATTGATCAATGGTGGCGGCATCGACCCGGTCATATTGCGCATGCGTGCCGACGAACTTGATGTAGGCGCGCTGCATTCGGTAGGCAAAGGCCACGATCAGCCGATAGTCGTTGCCCTTGATGTTGAAAACCACCCGGTTGTTGTTGATCACGCTCGCGTTCCGGAACTGCGCCTTGACGTCGGCAGGCGACGTCCACCGAGCCTGACGGGCCACGTCGTACCAAGCCTCCAGCGCTCCCTTTGCGTCCTGGAATGCGGGGCGGCCGTAGAAGGCAACCAGCAAGGACCTTGAGACAACATGCATGCGGCATTGTAGTCCCAATATGGTACTTTGCAGGGGAAACTGCCGACATATGCACGGGACCAGATTGACGATATTGGCCTGCGCGGCTAGCATGAAATTTCTAAGGCATTGCAGGGATCCCCCATGGCTGAGACAGACAAGGTGTTCGCGGGCTCCATCCCGAAGTTCTACGACGCGCTGATGGTGCCGTTGATCTTCGCGGCCTATGCCGCCGACATGGCCGCGCGTGTCGCGGCGCTCTCACCCGGCGTGGTGCTGGAGACTGCGGCCGGCAGCGGCGTGGTCACAAGGGCGCTCACGCCGCTACTCAAAGCCGATGCGCGCTATGTCGTCACCGACCTCAACCAACCCATGCTGGACTACGCCGCTACCCGGCAACCCGCTGACGCGCGCATCACATGGCGGCAGGCGGACGCGCTCGCCCTGCCGTTCGACGACGCCACGTTCGACGTTGCCTGCTGCCAGTTCGGCGCAATGTTCTTCCCCAACCGGAGCGCCGGTTACGCTGAGGCGCGTCGTGTCCTGAAGCCCGGTGGGCGCTTTGTCTTCAACGTCTGGGATCGCATCGAGGAGAACGAGTTTGCCGACGATGTCACCAACGCCGTCGCCACGGTGTTCCCGCACGATCCCCCACGCTTCCTTGCCCGCACGCCGCACGGTTATCACGATGTCGCACTGATCCGCGAGGACTTGCGCCGCGCAGGCTTCACCCACGTGCAGATCGAGACGCGCCAGGAGGTGAGCCACGCGGCCTCGGCGCGCGACGCCGCAACCGCCTATTGCCAGGGAACACCGCTGCGCAGCGAAATCGAGGCGCGCGATGCCAGTCTGCTGCAACTCGCCACGGATCGCGCCACGGAGGCGATTGCCAGCCGCCATGGCAACGGCGCGGTGGCCGGAAAAATTTCAGCGCATGTGATCGTAGCGGCGACGTAGCCGGTCGCAGCAAGCACGTCGCAGGCTTCACCGGTGCCGGATGGCGTCGACGCGGGGCCGCTGTGCATGCAGCTTGAACAGGGCTTCAGGGCCGCGCCAGCGCCCGGGCCAGCGCAGGGCGCGCGGTGCACGCGGTTCTCCAGCGCACCACATGGGAGTACTCGTCGACGGATATGCCCACGGTCTGCATCAGCTGCATTACACCGGCAAGGTTGAGGTCGGCCACGCTGAATTGCCCACCAAGCAAGTAGTCCCCGTCCGCCAGCGCGGCATCCAGCACCGCCAGAGGGCGCCTGAGTGCCCGCAAGGCGCGCTCCTCCACCTTGGCGTCGCGCTTCTCCGCGGGCGTGAACAGGCGCTGGATCACCACTTGCATCTGCAAGGGTTCGATTTCGCTGATACCCCATACGCTCCATTGCCAGGCCAGCGCCTCGGCTTGCGCGGTGGCCGGGTACAGCGCGCCACCGTAACGCTTGGTCAGATACAGATTGATCGCCATCGATTCGAACAACCGCATGTCCCCGTCGATCAAGGCCGGGATGCGACCGTTCGGATTGACCGCCAGGTAATCCGGCGCCTTGGAGTCGGCGCCATAACCCGTGGGAACGTGCTCGAACGGTATGCCGACTTCCTCCATGCCCCACACGGCACGCAGGGCGCGGGATTTGGATGTGCCGTAAAGCCTGGGTAGTGTCTGTCTCATGGTGCGGCGTCCTTGGGGTTGTTTTGCCCTGTTTGCAAATCGGCGTCGGCCAGATTCGGCTTTCAGGCCGAAAGAATCAAACTCCGCGTGAGCGCAAACCGCCTGAAGTCGGTGTCGAAGCTCACCAGGCGCAGGCCGGCGGACTCCGCCACGGCGGCCAGCCAGGCGTCGGACCACAGGCGCGCCGGCAATGGGGTGGCGACATCCAGGGCCCAGGCTGCCAACAGGTGATCGGCGGATTCGGTGTCAGTACAGAAGGCCACGCCCTCGGTTTCGCGCAGCCTGCGATAGATGGCATAGGCATCGGCCAGCTTCAGCACGCCTTCGCCCATGAGCTTGGGTTGGCACAGGAGGCGCACCAGGCCCAGCATGGTGGCCCGACAGAAATGCTGCTTCTGCCCGAGCGTGCGCGCCATCGCGCAATCGGCCCAGTAGCTGCGCGCAGCGGTGTGGTGCGGGTGTTCCAGTACAACAAGCGCCAGCCAGACGTTGATGTCCGGCAGATCGCCACCCAGCCCCCAGGATGGTGGAGGCTCGGCGGCAACGACGGCAGCCGTCATTCCTGGGCCAGTTCGCTCAAGCCAGCGTTGCTCAGGCCGTTCTCGGGCAGCAGCATAGGCCGCCCGAGACGCACTGTGGGCAAGGCCGCAGAGGTGGCGGGTTGCGCCGCAACGGCCGGCGCGCGCATTCCGCGTTCAATCAGTTCCAGCGTCAGGTCCCTTAGGCTGCGCCCCTCCAGCGCAGCACGCGCCTTCAGGTGCCGCATGAGTTCATCGGGCAGGTCGAATGTGGTTCGCATGGATACACTTTAGCATATAAACATATTTGCGCCATTGTGGCAATCAACGACGCGATGCACGCCGCACCCCCGCCAATCCGGCCACCAGCCCCAACACGCGCTGCAGCTTGAGCGAGTCAGCGATCTCGACCGTGAACGTCATCCAGGCGGTTCCCTTGACCGATTGGGTCTGCACGCCCGTCACATTCATCTTCTCCTTGGTGAAAACCTCGGAGATGTCGCGCAGCAGGCCCTGGCGGTCGGCTGCCTCCACGGCCACGTCGACCGGGTACAGCGTGGTGCCTTCGGCCTTGGGTTGGCCCCAGTCGACTTCAATCACGCGCTCGCCGTTCCTCGCCACCATCTCGCGCAGGTTCGAGCAGTCGGTACGGTGCACGCTGACGCCCTTGCCGCGCGTCACGAAACCGCAGATCGGGTCGGGCGGCGCCGGCTTGCAGCATTTGGCGAGCTGGGTGAGCAGCGAACCAACACCGACGACCAGCACCCCGCCCTTGTCGCCCTGGCTGGGCTTCTTCAACAGCGGTGTGTCGGCGGGAGCCGGCATCGGCTCAGCCGGACGCAGCAGCAACTCGATGGTGCGAAGGGAGAATTCGTCTTTCCCCACTACCTCGTACAGCGCATCGGCCGAGGCAAAACCCAGGCGCGTCGCCAGTTCGAGCTGGTTCACCGACGTCTTGCCCTCGCGCTGCAGGAGTTTTTCCACCGCCTCGCGCCCGCGTGCCGTGGTCTCGTGCACGGCCTGGGCATTGAACCAGGCGCGTACCTTGGCCCGGGCCCGGTGGCTGGCCAGGAAACCCAGCTCCGCATTGAGCCAGTCGCGCGACGGCCCGCCTTCCTTGGCCGTCGTCACTTCCACAGTCTGGCCGTTCTTGAGCGGTGTGTTGAGCGGCACCATCGCGCCGTCGAGCCGTGCGCCGCGACAGCGGTGCCCCAGGTCGGTATGCACGCTGTAGGCAAAGTCCACCGCAGTGGCGCCTTGCGGCAGCTCGACGATGGCCGCGTCGGGCGTCAGCACGTAGATGCGGTCTTCAAAGAAGCCCTGCCCGCTGTCACCGGACAGGTCGCGCTCCCAGGCCAGCAGCTGGCGCAGCACGGCGATCTTGGCGTCATAGGGGCCGGTGGCCGCCACCCCGGCGTAACCCTTGGTGCCAGCCTCCTTGTAGACCCAGTGCGCCGCCACGCCATGTTCTGCGTGGTCGTGCATGGCCTGGGTGCGGATCTGGATCTCGATCGGCTGGCCCGTCGCATCGCGCACGATGGTATGCAGCGACTGGTAGCCATTGGCCTTGGGTTTGGCCACATAGTCGTCGAACTCGTCGGCCACGGCAGCAAATCGGCTGTGCACATGGGCCAGCGCCTGGTAGCAGTCCGCCACCGAGGCCACGATGATGCGCAGCGCACGGATGTCGTAGACCTGCTCGAAACCCAGCGACTTGCCGCGCATCTTCTTCACGATGCTGTAGATGTGTTTGGGCCGCCCCTGCACGGTTGCGGCCGTGCCAGCCGCCGCCAGACCCTTATGTAGCTGCTGGCGCAATTGCTCCACGCCGCGCTCGCGCTCGGCGCGCTTCTGGTCCAGCAGGCGCGCCACCTCGCGGTAGGTGTCGGGCTCCAGGAAGCGGAACGCCAGGTCCTCCAGCTCCCACTTGATCTCCCAGATGCCGAGCCGGTTTGCCAGCGGCGCGAAGACCTGCAGCGACTCGCGCGCCAGGCTGGGGGGCACGGGCAGCTTGCTGGCGGCAAAGTGGCGCAGGGTCTGCAGCCGGGACGCCAGGCGCAGCATCACCACGCGCAGGTCGCGCGAGAAGGCCAGCAGCATCTTGCGCACGTTCTCGGTCTGGGCGGCGGCGCTTTGCGCCATGGGCGGCGCCGCGCCCGGCAGTCCTGCGCCGGGCTGTGTAGCGCGCGCCTGGCGTTGCACACGCACCAGCTTGGTGGTTTCCATGGCCAGCGCGGCGAGGTTGTCACCAAACCCCTTGCTGATGACCTCCTGTGGCTTGTTCAGATGCTCACAAGCGTAGACCAGGTAGGTGGCGGCGCGCATCGCCAGGGAGCCACCGATGGATTGCAGGATGGCCGCTACCGCATCTGCATGGGCCAGCGTGTTCTCCCCTGTGTCCAGCGATTCGCCTTCGATCAGGGGTTGCGCGAAAGCGCGCGCGCGCGCCAGCGTGAGGGCCGGGTCAGACGGCTCGGACGCGGTGACGATCGCAAGACGCGACAACGCGGAAGGCCGCTGCTGCGCTGACTGGCTTTTCATGCCCAGGGCCCGCGCACGCTACTCCAGCAGGAAACGCGCGACACAGTCCACCTGGTCATCGGCGATCAGCATCGGCGCATGGCCAACGCCGTCGAACTCCACCAGCCGTGCCTTCGGGCCACGCTGCACCATCGCCGCCGCCGTCGCGGGGCTGAGCACGTCGGAACTGGCACCGCGCAGCAGCAGGGTCTGCGCCTGGATGTTGTCGTACAGCTGCCAGACGGTGGCTTCGCCCTGCGCTGCGGCCTCCCGTGTGAGCGCGCGAAACGGCACCGCGATGGCCGGGTCGTAGTGGAGGGTCAAGGCCCCGCTGCCGTCCGCCAGCGGACGCACCATATGGCGCGAAAGCTCCAGCCACTGCGCCGGGCTGATCGGGCCAAAGCTGGTGGAAACCGACCACATGGCCGCCGCAGCCTGCTCCAGCGTCTCAAAGCGCCCGGTCTGCCCGATGTAGGCGCCAATACGCTCGATCGCCGCCCAAGTGATCGCCGGGCCTACATCGTTGAGCACCAGACGCCGCACCGGTGCGGTGAGCGGCAGCCCAGGCTGACCACAGGCGACGATGCCAATCAGGCCCCCCATGCTGGTGCCGACCCAGTCCAGCGTTTGCGGTTTCAGCCTGGCCAACAGGGCCAGCATGTCACCTGCGTAGTTCGGAATCTGGTACCCAGTCGGGTCCTTCAGCCAGTCGCTGCGGCCACGGCCGGCGACGTCCGGGCAGACCACGCGCAGCGGGGTGCCGGCGCGCGCGCACAAGGCACGGGCCAGGGTGTCGAAGTCGCGCCCCTGGCGTGACAGGCCATGCTCGCAGACGATGACATGGCCGGCGTCGGCGCCACCCCACTGCCAATACGCCATGCGGTGCGAACCCTGGGCATCAGGGCAATCGACAAACAGCAGTTCGGGTGCATCGGCGGACATGGTGTGGCGGCGTAGGAATGTGGAACGAATAATGCGGGCGGGATAATCCCCTGTCTGCATCGTAAATCAATTGAAGGACCACCATGCTCCAAGGGAAAACAGCACTCGTCACCGGCTCCACCAGCGGCATCGGCCTGGGTATCGCCCAGGCGCTGGCGCAACAAGGCGCCAACGTCATCCTGAACGGCTTTGGTGACGTGGAAGCTCCCAAGGCCCTGATTGCCAAGACCGGCGTGCGGGTGGGCTACCACGGCGCGGACATGAGCAAACCAGCCGAGATCGACGCCATGATGCAGTACGCAGCCACGGAGTTCGGCCGTGTCGACATCCTGGTCAACAATGCCGGCATCCAGCATGTGGCGCGGATTGAAGCCTTCCCGCCGGAACGCTGGGACGCCATCATCGCCATCAACCTCTCCAGCGCCTTTCACGCTTCGCGGCTGGCGCTGCCGGCCATGCAGGCCGCCAACTGGGGCCGCATCATCAACATCGCCTCGGTGCACGGGTTGGTGGCGTCGGCCGAAAAGTCGGCTTATGTGGCGGCCAAACACGGCCTGGTCGGCCTGACCAAGGTGACCGCGCTGGAGAACGCCACCAGCGGCGTCACCTGCAACGCGATCTGTCCGGGTTGGGTGCTCACGCCGCTGGTGCAAAAGCAGGTGGACGCGCGCGCGGCCGCCAAAGGAGTGGACAACGCCGAAGCCACGCGCCAGCTGCTGGGCGAGAAAGAGCCGTCCATGCAGTTCACCACCCCTGAGGAACTGGGGCAGCTTGCGGTGTTCTTCTGCTCGCCGGCTGGCAACAACGTGCGCGGGGTGGCCTGGAACATGGACGGGGGCTGGGCCGCGCAATAAGCAGCGCGGTCACCCCTTGCATCTCAAAAAGCTGCCACGCGGCGAGCCCGAGCTCCGCAGGATGTCAGCCCGAAACATCCTGCGCTGGCTGCAGCTTCTTCCAGGCCTGGAAGCCACCTGCAACCGACAGCGCCTTTGGATAGCCGAGGGAGCGCAGGATGGACGCCGCACTCAGGCTGCGCCGGCCGCTGTTGCAGATGCACAGCAGCAGGTGGTCGCGCGCATGGTGCAGCCGGTTGATCATGGTGAAGAAACTCTTGGCGTCGATTTCCTTGGGCTGTCCCGCGTCAAGCACCTCCTGCTCGTCCTCGGTCAGGGCGTCGCCCAGCATCACCTTGACTTCGAACATCGGGATGTGCACGCTGCCCGGAATGCCACCCTTCATTTCAATCTCGAACGACTGGCGGATGTCGATCAGCGTCGCCAGCCCCAGCGTGCACAGCTCCAGAGCGGTTGGCAGGGAAATCTCGATTGCCTCAAGGCTTGTGCTGGACGCGGGAATCGGTATGTTCATGCAGAAGGCGGTGTGAGGGGCACACACAGAGCGGGAAGCGGACAACGATTATCCCATGGGGGGCCCCGCACGCCAAAGCGAAAAAGGCAAGTGCACCATAAGCAAACGGCGCCCAAAGGCGCCGTTGCATCGAACAGGCTCAATTCAAAGACCGGGCTTCCTGCGTAAGCCTGCGAGCCCTGCCAATGCAGCGCCCACCAGCAAAAGGGTTCCGGGTTCAGGAACCCGGCCACCACAACTATTGGTAAGTTCGCAGCCCGGATTGAGGATGGCAGCGGTCACGAATATCCCGTCCTCGGGCTGATTCGGGAAGGCGCCAATCTGGGTGCTGACAAACTGCGTGCCATTCCATTTGACGTCCCAGACCAGATGCGTCGTCTCGCCAGTCACGATCATGTCACCGAGGTAGGGGAGGAAATCGCTGGCCGGCGCCTTGATCACATTGGCAGCGTAATTGGCTGCATAAAAACCCTCCAGGGGATTGCCGCTGATGCCCAGGTTCAAGGGGACAAAGCTCACCATCTCCGCGGACTGAATACTGGTGATGGTGGTCAGCGCTCCGAGCGGGCTGATCGCGCGGATCGTACCGCTGCCTTCGGAGGCTACCACCAGTGTTCCGCCAGGCACGGGCCCGAAAGGCTGCGGTGTGAAGCTCAAGCCCTCGGCATCCTCACCAACGTTCGCCAGCAGGGTCTTGGCACCCGTGCTGTCGACCTTGTAGATGTTGCCCGCGCTGGTCGCAACAATCATGTTGAAGCCATATTGGCCATATGGATCAAACGCGATGCTTCTTACGCCACCGACCAGCCCGGTGGTGAATGCAGTCTGCCCCGACCCATCATTGGCAAAACGGAAGACGCTTGTAAGGGTTTCGGGGCCGGCGAACACGTCGCGGGATCCAAAACCACCCAGGCCCAGGGAGCTTGACACGTAGATCTCACCGGTCGCACCGGCAATCGGGGTGCCGAACAATGACACGCCGCCACCGTTCAAATTGGTTTGGTAGAGCTGGTTGTTGTTCGCTCCGGTGTACACCGAGCCTACGAACTTGTCGCCGGCATAGGCGAAGCCGATGGCTGCCGAGTTGCCCAAGGTGCTGTTCAAGTCCGCAGTGCTGACAAACGGGGAGAAGGTAACGCTGGCGGAGACCGGTGCCGCCAAAACGCCAGAAAGAACCAATGCTGCAACCCGGGAAAAATGAAGCTTGCCCATGCTGCCTCCTATTGGAATGTCGTGCAGCGGGGCCATGCATCAATCGTGCCTCGCCCGTACGCAGAAAAAAGTAACGTTTCCAATCAACCACTTAAGTACACGGGGCTGGTCTTTCGTCTTCCCCTGCGAGACCGTTGCACGACATGGTGGAAAAAAATCCGACAGGTCTGCAGGGGACCCCGTCGATGCGCGTGCCGGGCTGGTGCCGGGCCCGGGGCCAGCCTAGCCGACCCGCACGTCCAGCGTCTGCCAGCCGACCCGGCAGCTGCCCATACGCAGTTGCAGCACACCCTGGCCGCGCACCACAAGCGACACCGTCTTCTCGCGCGCATTGCCACGGGTCCATGGCATGAAGATGCTGATGCCGTGGTTCAGGCCCATGCCCCAGCCGGCCAGATGACCGATTTCGATCACCGATTCGGCTGGCGCAGCGACCGAAACACCCGCGCCCGCCGTCGTCATGCGCAGTGGTTCCACATGGGTCAGGGCCTTGGCCGACGACAGCCCATGGGTTCCCAGGTAACCGCCGTTCGTCACGCGCACCTGCACACGGGTGTGCCCATCGCCCAGATTTTCGCTGGACACCAGTTCCAGCTTCAGCTGGGGCAGCATGGACGCCACGCGCAAAAAGGCAGCACTCTGGTTGGCACAGGTCTCGGCCAGTTTCTCCAACGGCGGGTTGCTGATGCCCACCCGCGCGTCAAACCCCCCTACCTCCACCGTTCCCAGTTGCGGGTGGCGCTCAGTCCACCACCCGCAACTGGGAACGGTG
>JANNDB010001041.1:0-1546 GCA_031387285.1 Betaproteobacteria bacterium
TACCACGTCGCGCAGCTGGTGCGCCTTCACGGTGAGCAGCACCACGTCCTGCTGGCCGGCCTCGGCCATGTTCTCCACCGCGTGCACCGCGGGTGCGTGCAGTGCGCTGCCGTCCTCCAGCTCGAGGTGAAACCCGTCAGCGCGAATGGCCTGCAGATTGCGCCGGCGCGCGATGAAAGTCACGTCCTGGCCTGCCAAAGACAGGCGGGTTCCCAGGTAACCACCGATGGCGCCAGCACCCACGACACAGATCTTCATGGATCAGACCCTAGCCCAGGCCAAGCTTGGCCGCCAGCCCGATGCGCTGGAGCTTGCCGGTGGCGCCTTTTGGAATTTCATCCATGAAAACGATTTTCTTGGGCACCTTGTAATCGGCCACTTTCTGGCCAACGAATTCCTGCAGGTCGCGCTCGCTGATGGTCGCCCCCTCGCGCAGCACCACACAGGCGGCAACTTCTTCACCCAGCTTGGAATGTGGCAGGCCAAAACACACGGCCTGGGCCACCGCGGGGTGGTCCATCAGGATTTCGTCGATTTCGCGCGGGCTGACCTTTTCGCCGCCGCGGTTGATGATCTCCTTGAGCCGGCCGGTGATGCTGATGTACCCCTCGGCATCCATCACGCCCTGGTCGCCGGTGCGAAACCAGCCATTTGCAAACGCCTCGGCATTTGCGTTGGGGTTGGACTCGTAGCCGGCAGTCACGTTATCGCCGCGAATCACGATTTCACCGGTATCCCCATGCGCCAGCAACGCGCCGTCGTCGCCCATGATGGCGATCTCGGGGCCCGCCGCCATACCCACTGTGCCGGGCTTGCGCAGCGCCGGCGGCAAGGGGTTGCTGGCCATCTGGTGGGTGGCTTCGGTCATGCCGTACGCCTCGATCAGGGGTGCGCCAAAAATCGCTTCCGCTTCGCGGATCACCTGTGGCGGCATGCTGGAAGAGGAGGAGCGCATGAAACGCAGCGGATGGCGGGCAATGATGTCCCGGTTTTTCGGGGCGCGCGAGGCAATGGCCTGGTGCATGGTGGGCACGGCGGTGAACCAGGTCGGGCGGGCCTCGTCCATCCAGCCAAAAAACTTCAGGGCGTTGAAGCCCGGCGTGCAGAACACCTGCGAACCCGCAGCCAGCGGCGCCATCACGCCGGCAATCAGGCCATGGATGTGGAACAGCGGCATGATGTTGAGCCCACAGTCCGTGGCCTCAAAGCGCAGCGTATCGCGGATGTTGCGCGCCGAGGCCGCCAGGTTGCGTTGCGACAGCGGCACGATCTTGGGCCGCGAGGTGGTGCCGGAGGTATGCAGCACCATCGAGACGTCGTCGGGCAGGGCATATCCACCCTGGATTGCGGCGGACCCGCTCCCCACGTCCAGCGTGAAGCTCCCCGCGCCCCCGTGCAGGGCGGGCACGAGTTCGACAATGCGCACGCCGAGCTTGCGGGCGACATCGATCGCCGGCGAGACGCTGCCGCGTTCGACGATCAGCGCCTTGGCATGCAGGTCGGACAGGTAGAACTCGAACTCTTCGGCGCGGTAGGCCGGATTGAG
>JANNDB010001079.1:0-2061 GCA_031387285.1 Betaproteobacteria bacterium
ACCGCGGCGCTGGTTGCCGACCAGCAGGCGCGCGCCCTGCGCGAGCGCCGCATTGACGCGTGCCTCGAAGAACATGGCGGCCGGCTCGTCGATCACCGTGCCCATGTCCACCTTGCGGTCGCCCGGGTCGCCGTACGTCCACGCCCGGGTCTTGGCAACCACCTGTTCCACGAACTGGTCGGCCACGGCCTGGTGCACCAGCATGCGCTTGATGGCGGTACAGCGCTGGCCTGAGTTCTTGTAGGAGCCGCCCACTGCCAGCGTCGACGCCTCGTCGATGTCGGCGTCCTCCATCACGATGATCGGGTCGTTGCCGCCGAGCTCGAGCACGACGCGGCGGTAACCGGCCTTGTTGGCGATGTATTTGCCGATCGCCACGCCACCGGTGAAGCTGATGAGATCGACATGCGCGTTGGTGAGCAACTCGTCGGCGATCTCCTTCGGGTCGCCGGTGATGACGCTCAGCATCTCGGGCGGCAGCCCGGCCTCATACAGGATGTCGGCAAACAGGATGGCGGAGAAGGGCACCTTTTCCGATGGTTTGAGCACCATGCGGTTGTTGGTGGCGATGCTGGGAACGACCTTGTGTGCCACCTGGTTCATCGGGTGGTTGAACGGTGTGATGGCGCAGATCACTCCCAGCAGCGGCGCACGCTGGGTATAGACGCGGCGCTTCTTGCCGTGGTGGGTGAGGTCACAGCTGAAGATCTGGCCGTCGTCCTTGAGCACCTCGTTGGCGCCGAACAGCAACACATCGCTCACGCGGCCGGCTTCGTAGATGGCGTCCTTCATGCACAGGCCGGCCTCGGCCGATATCAGGGCGGCGACCTCGTCCAGGCGGCGCGCCGCGATGGCGGCGGCACGGTTGAGGATGGCGGCGCGCTCAAAGCGCGTCAGCCCCGGTTTATGGGCCGCGGCTTGTGCGAACGTCGCCCGCACCTCTTCCAGCGTGGCCTTGGGTACCGATCCGATGGCCTTGCCGCTGTACGGGTTGTGCACGGCGATGCAGCGATCGGCAGCGCGGTCGGCGCCCACCTTGCGGCCGCACAGGCGCATGGCGTTGAGCTGGTTGTCCAGGATGAATTGTTCAATCATGGGGGGCCTTGTCGTGTTGTTATTGCGCGTAGTTCAGCGCGAGGTCGAACGCATCGAAATTGCGCAGCCGCCGTTGCCGATCCAGCCCCGGCAACGGGCGGTTGACGATGAGTGGCACACGCTGCTCGCTGATGCCGCCGTGCGAACGCAGCGGCACTTCGAGCGCCGACAGGTCGTGGCGGGCCGCCGACGTGCCGATCACCGTGAAGCGCTCCGACACCACGACGATGTCGCCGATGCGGTCGGGCGGCAACTCGAAACGCGCGGCCGCCTGCGCGCGCGGCAACACGACTTCGATGCCCTGGAGCCGGGCCAGCCGGTCGCAGGCTGCCTGGGCGTCACTGCCGGCCGGCAGGTAGACGGTGGCGAACGATCCGAGCGCGCCGTGGTGCACCACATAGGGGTCGGTGATCGGCAGGATCACCCGCGCCCTGGCGCTGCCGAGCCAGCCGTCGAACCAGTCCTGCAGGTAGATCACGTCCGGTTTGCCGTCCATCCCCACCTTGGCGTTCATGCCGTGGTCGGCGGTCAGGGCAATGACGCAGCCCATCGCGTCGAGCTGCCCGAGGTAGCCGTCCATCATGGTGTAGAACGCATTGGCGCCGGCCGTGCCTGGCGCATGTTTGTGCTGGATGTAGTCCGTGGTGGACAGGTACATCACGTCGGGCCGTCGCGTCTGCATCAGGCGCACGCCGGCTGCGAAGACGAACTCGGAGAGGTCCGCGCTGTACACGCTGGGCACCGGCTTGCCGACCAGACCGAGCACGTCCGCGATGCCGTTCGCCTCCAGGCTGACCTGATCCGACTTCTCCGAAGAAAAGCAGATGCCTTTCATCTTGTGGCCGAGCAGGCTGCGCAGCTTGTCCTTGGCGGTCACCACCGCCACCGACTTGCCGGCATCCGCCAGCGCGGCCAGCAGCGTGGGCACGCGCAGCCACTTCACGTCATTCATCATCACTTCGGTGC
>JANNDB010001101.1:0-1924 GCA_031387285.1 Betaproteobacteria bacterium
CTCCCATGGACATCAAGGCATTGGCTTTTGACACGGGCGGAACCGTACTCGACTGGCATGGCGGCCTCGTCCGCTCGCTAACCCGCGCCGGCGCACGCCACGGGTTGTCCCCTGACTGGCACGCGGCGGCGAACGATTGGCGTCGGCGCAGCATGAAAGGCATCGTCGGGCAGCAGCATCCTTCTTTCCACATGGACGACGTGCACCGCCGCGCGCTCGACGAAACGCTCGCGCACTTCGGCCTGGAGTGTTTCACCGACAGCGATCGCGACGAGGTCTGGCGTACCTGGCATCAGCTGGATGCGTGGCCCGACTTTCCCTCCGCCCTGGCCCGGTTGCGCGCCGTGTTTCCGGTGGCATCCTTCACCATGCTGCCGACTTCGCTGGTGATCGACGTGTCACGGCGCAATGCGATAACCTGGGACGCCATCATTTCCTGCGAAATGATCGGCACCTACAAGCCGCATGCGATCACCTATGCAACGGCGGCTCGCTGGCTCAATCTGCCCCCGTCGCAGATCTTGATGGTGGCCTGCCACAACTTCGACCTCAACGCAGCGCACAAGGCCGGCATGCGCACGGCGTTCGTGCGCCGACCGCATGAGTGGGGTCCGCAAGGCCCGCCCGATCCGCATCCGAACATGGCGTATGACTACATCGAGGATGACTTCACGGGCCTGTGCGCTTCCCTGATCGGTTAGCAGCACGGCCGCCGGCAGCGTCGCGCGAGGCTGGCGATTGCGCTGACAGTGGGTCTTCCGAGGGTATCCACTATGCGCGGTCGTCTGGTGTTCCCTAAACTAGGCATGACCAAGCGTTTGGAGCCTCCCATGAATCCTGTATCTGCAGTGCCACGCCGCGCGTTCTTCAGCGCCGTGGCTGCCGTCGCCGTTGCCCTGTTCGGCGCGACACCAGCCGTGGCACAGTGGGCCCCGACCAAGCCGTTGCGCATCATCGTGCCTTTCCCGGCCGGCGGCATCGTCGATTTGATGGCCCGCGCGGTTACCGAACCGCTGGCGGCCGCGCTGGGCCAACCGGTGATCGTGGAGACCAAGACCGGCGCCAACGGCAGCATCGGCACCGATGCGGTCGCCAAAGCGGAGCCGGATGGCCACACCATCCTGCTGGCTACCCTGACAACCGCCACCCTGCCCGGATTTGGCGGCACGCTGCCCTGGAACCCGACCAAAGACCTCGTCGGCGTGGCCATGCTGGGCCAGGTGCCCAACCTTGCGGTGGTTCCGGCCAGTCTGGAAGTCAGGACACTCAAGGAGTTTGTCGACTACGTCAAGGCGCGCCCGGGCAAGATCAACTTCATCAATGGCGGCAACGGGACCTCGCCTACTCTGGGTGTGCTGCGTTTGCAGAAGAACACCGCCATGCAGATGGTGGGCGTGGGGTACAAAGGCTTTCCCCCCGCCATTCCGGACCTGATCAGCGGCCAGGTGCAGTTCGGCTTCGTTCCATTCGGCGTGGCAGCGCCCCATGTCAAGTCGGGCAAGCTGCGCGCGCTGGCCATTGCCGCGCCTGCGCGCAGCAAGCAGTTCCCGGATGTGCCGACGATTGCAGAAGCCGGTTATCCCGATTCGCCCGTCATCTCCTGGTATGCCTGGATGGTGCCCTCGGCAACCCCCAAACCCGTGATCGACCGCCTCAACCGCGAATTCACCAAACTGCTGGCCGACCCTGGCGTGCAGACGCGAATCGATACCGTGGGCGGGGCGACGCTACCCGCGGGAACCCCTGCCGAGGTCAACGCCCTGGTGGCGCGCGAGGTGGAGTTCTGGGCGCGCTTTATCAAGGAGACCGGGCTGACGCCGGATTAGGGCCCGGTTGCCGCCGGGCCGTATCAACACCCGCGGACACACTTTGCTTCGCGGTCAAACTCCATCGTGCGCCCGCTCAGCGGCAGATGCACGTTGCG
>JANNDB010000001.1:0-2057 GCA_031387285.1 Betaproteobacteria bacterium
CGGAGGCGCCCACCCCGCAGTTCGTTCCACAGGCCGCCAGGCGTGGCACCAGGGTTTTCTCGAGCGCGGCAAAGTCGCTTGGGGAGATACCCATCATGGTGCGGCCATTGGTATCGAAACTCAGGGTACAGACAATCGGCAGGCCGGTGGTTGCCGCGCCAGCCACCGCGGCCTGCACTTCCTCGACCGAGGACATGGTCTCTATCCACAACACATCGGCGCCGCCAGCCGCCAGGCTCTTCGCCTGTTCGGCAAACGCCTCCGTGGCCTGCGCAATGCTCAAGGGCCCGATCGGCTCCATGATCTCACCGGTCGGTCCCATGCTGCCGGCCACCGCCACCATGCGCCCGCTGGCATCCGCCACGGCGCGCGCCAGTTGCGCTGCAGTCTGGTTCAACTCGGCGACGCGGTCCTGTGCGTGGTGCAGCTTGAGCCGGTAGCGCGTGCCGCCAAAACTGTTGGTGAGCAGGATATCGGCGCCCGCATCCACGAAGCTCTGGTGCAAGGCGCTGATCTTGTGCGGCTGGTCGGTATTCCAGAGTTCGGGCGCGTCCCCCGACATCAGGCCCGCGTCGAACAGGTTGCTGCCGGTGGCGCCGTCGGCGAGCAGCCAGGGCCGGCTTGCGAGCAATTGGGTGAAACGGTTGTCGGAGTGGTCGGTCATGGGAAGATTCAGGCAATGTCGTCAGGCGTCACCACGAGCCAGTTGCGGTCGGCGGTGACGGGGACGCCGTGCGCCAATTGTGCAGCAGCGTGGTCCTGCTGCATCCGGTGGATCAGCGCGTGGTTGTCCTGCGTGCGCGAGACGAACAGGCGCATGGAGCCCTGGTCGACATCGGGCCCGCGAAAAAACATCGGGCCATCGCTATGGGGCGTGTCGCCGGCCACCAGCACGGGTTTCTTCCAGGCATGGATATAGGTGTGAATGGCCGCCTGCTTGCCTTCGTACCAGGGTAGTGGCGCCCACAAGGTGGGGGTCAGTTCATGGTCGAGCAGGGCATGTGGCGCATAGGCTCCCTCGGCGATGCGCTTGCGCGCCGTGGTGACCGCGCCGGTGGCGCGGTCCTTGAGCAGCATGGAAACGCCAATCACGTTTTGCGGCTTCACGTGGTAACCGTAGCGCGGGTCGGACACCACCATGCGCACCAGTTCCTCGGCCGCCGCACTGACCACGTAGACCTCGATCCCGTGTTGCATCAGCGCGGCATACAGCTCCTGCTGGCCACGCTGCAGACGCGGTGGCTCGACCAGCATGTCCTGCACCCGGCCGTTCACAGTGACACGGGCCGGAATCGGTTTGCCAATGGCCAGCATGTCGTCTAGCTGCACCTTGAGCTCGCGCAGGGTGAACCCGGCAAAGATCTGGGAAGCCCACGGGTAGGCGATCTGGTCGTCAAGGTCGTACAGGCGGTAGTAGTAGCTGTGCAGGCTCTCGCGCCAGCCTGCGCTGTCCTGAAACGGAATCACGTGCAACGCCGGATGCATGGTGTCCCGCGTCAGCAGGCCGCGCATCTCCATGAACGGCAGCAGGGCGCCGACCAGATCGTGGTGGTAGGTGGTGTTGTCCGCATCGAATACCGCATACGCACCACAGTGCGCGTTGGCCGTGATCAAACGGGCCAACTGCTGCGCGGCCGGCTTGGGCCAGTGCGGCAGCAACAGGCCGGAGGCGGAGTCTTCTTGCATGAATGGGTCAGCGTTGCTGCGTCTGGTACTGCGGGTGCACAAATACCGGTGCGTCGGCGCGCGGCAGCGGCGCGCGGCCCCGGATGACATCGGCCAGCTTCTCGGCCATCATGATCGTGGGCACATTCAGGTTGCCGCTGACGATGTCGGGCATGATGGATGCGTCCATCACACGCAGTCCCTGCACGCCATGCACGCGCGCGGCGGCGTCCACCACGGCCATATCATCAGTTCCCATGCGGCAGCTGCATGAGGGGTGATAGGCGGTCTCGGCATTGGCGCGGATGTGGGCGTCGATCTCCGCGTCGGTCTGCACCGCCGGGCCCGGTGACAGCTCCACGCCACGAAAACGGTCGAAAGCCTCTTGTGTG
>JANNDB010000024.1:0-4402 GCA_031387285.1 Betaproteobacteria bacterium
CCGACTGTATTCGACTTGCAACTGCAAATGCACCAGAACTGCGAGCTTCGCCCGGGCCCGCAGCGACAGCCGCAGCTGAAGACGGCGCCAGCCCGTCAACAACATTACCCAGCACCTTCTTCACCCGACTCAACAACTCGACAATCTTGTCTCCACCCTGCACGGAGCCCGCATCAAAGCGTTCCGCCAGCAGACGGGCAGATTCAACGCAGGACTCGACCAGCTGCAGGCGTTCACCGAGCAAGGCCATAACCGCCTGGTCCAATTGATCGGCCGGAACCGATGCGTCCGACGCAACCAGAGTCGATGCAACAGCCTGGACATCGGCTACTGAAAGCTTCGCTGTCACGCCTTCGCCGGCAACGGCGCGGTCCATTATTTCCGCATCGCCCACCTTGAACTTGTTTGCGGTAGCGTTGGAAAACACCCCTGCCTGCCGCAGTATGGAAGCTGCGCCTGAGCCCGACAGCATTTCAGAGAGAATGAAGGCTCTGGCGGAGTGGTCCTCGGGATCGTCTTCATCCGCAACCGGATGCAACGCTTCACCGTACTCTGTCAGGAGGGCGCTGAAAAGATTGAGCGAGGCCAAGAGACCGTCGAGCCCGAACTCGGACATCCAAGCCAGTTGAAGTACTTGCACCACGCGCAAGTCCTTGCCCGAAGCCTGCAGCATCTCTGCGGCCCGGGCAATCAGATGGGTGCGAACCTCTTTGGGCGAGGGCACCTTCCCAATGATTTCTTTGGCGAACTTCTCCAGGTCTTCAAGCTGTCGCCTTCCGTCGCTGGCGAAAGATTCGGCCGCCCGACGATCAGATTCCGCGTTCTCACCGGTAAAGTCTGCTGAAGCCTGCTGATCCAGCTCGTCCTGTGCGGCTTTGGCCCCCAGGTAGTCCGCCAGCGTCGTGATCTGCTGCAGCACAAAACTGGAGCCGCAATCTTCGCCAGTCGGCTTGTCCCCAGGCAACGGTTCCAACAATCCACTGATATCGACCAGAGCGTCTTTCATTCAATAATTCCGACTAGCCTGGTTTTCGATGTGATTGGGTGCGCATTGAAAATATTCTACGGTAGCAAATGCATCGCGCCACATATTTTCAAACACCATTGGCGTGGAGGGTAGGCAATTTTCCATATGCTTGGCGCCCTCGAGCACCCGCTAAAAGCCGCTGGCCCTAGGGCGCGTCGCGTCGATGTCGGTCGCCAGGTCCTGAACTGCGCTCTCGCTGGTCGAAGGACTGGGAGCAAGAAAATGCGAAACCCAGCCCCAGAACTCCCATCGCCCGTCAATCACCGCAGCCATATGGGTCCAGGAAAGCAGACTGCGGGTCGCAAAGAAAGCTGCCCCACTGCCATCGGGCGCAAGGGTCACACCCAGCAACGCGGCAACCCAAGCCAGGCGGCCACAATAAGCCTGTTGAAGCGCGCCCATCCGGTGCTCCGGACCCTCGCACCAAGTGTGAATGGCATCAGCGGGAAGTCGCGGAACGGTATCGTCGCCCGACACCGCGAATGGCACGGTGTCATTGGACAGCGCGTCCCAGGCGGGCATGCCACGCAACGCCTGGTACAGGCCGTCCGCGCCATCGCCGCGTTCAAGCGCCGCAGTCACGACTTGCAGCAACGCCACTGACAGCCCCATGGACGGCCATACCAGAGGGAGGCGAGACTCCATTGGTGGAGTCTCCAATCCGACACACAATGGAAACAACCGCCCCACACGGTCACGAGACGGAACCACCAACCCGATAAACCCCGATGGTGACAACGTACCTGGTCGAATATTCAGCATCACCGCAGGGGTCGCTTCAAAAATAGCGCGTCCGCCGCTACTTTCAGCAACTGCAGCAAGCACCGACTGAAACATCTTGTCCAGTCCATCCACCAGTTCGGGCGAGAAACCCTTGCTGAGGAAATCGCCGTTGGCCGGCATTTTTCCAAATAGTCCCAACATCAGCGCATTTCCTGTGGTGTGCGGCCCGTCAGCGCGGGCATACAAATGCACTTAGTTCCTTCAGCCTGAATGGATTAAACGCCGCGCTCCCGGTGCGGATGTCCAACACTGCACGCGCACCCGAAGCACCCACGTAACTTACGCGCAGGCGATCCCCTGTGCTAGAGGGATCCGGCACGCCTTTGTCAACCAGCCGAAACAGTGACCAAGAGCCGTCCACAGAGACCACGGGTTGCCCCGCGAGAGTTATGCGTGCGCCCGGGCGAGCCGGCCAGACCAGCCGAAGTGTGGGTGAGCCAACCTGCAGCTTGTGTGAAGCCCCATCGTATTCAATGCCCACTTCGGCGCTCGTGGAAACCACGGAAACATCAACGGCGACCGACGCCGCACTGCCGCCCCCAAGAAAAGCCGTCCGAATAGCATCCGCATTTTGAAACTGACCCAACGTTCCTGCGGCAACCGGTGGCGCGCCTTCTCCAGTGGACTTCAGGCGCCACACCGCACCAGATTTATCCACGAACGGGGCCAGGCTACTGGCAAAGAACGCGTCAAGGTCGCCCCCAGCCTTGAAGACGTTCACAAAGTCCTGCAAACCAACATCTTCTTTTGAATTCTTGTCGATCGGATAGCGCCCCCCCGAAACCGCTTTTTGACACATGGACGCAGCGCCACCCAGCTCCGCTTTCATCCCTTTCTTGACCCCGCCAGATGCCTCCATCTCGGCCAACTCCACCAACGTCTTGATTGCTCCCGACACCGGCATCGGGAATCGATCGGCTTGCGCCTTGGCCCGGCCAATCGCCTGCGGTATCTCTTTCAGGCCTTGCCCCGAATCGAGCTTCTGCTTGACGGACACCAGTTCGTTGAATATTTCATTGATGATGCCCAAGGCGGCGTCAATTTCGCCAGGCTTTCCATCGCCCACCATCCGCCGCACGGCGCTGAATTGTTCTTCAACCATCTTCTCCTGGGCACGCACCGGGTCACCCACGCCAATGACACTACCTACAACTTGAGACGCCTGGTTGCCGAAAATGCCAGTGGTCGCATTGGTCGCGGCATCGCGAACCTTTTGCTTTGCGTTTTCGGTAGCCGCCGCACTTGCATCGGCCTTGGGATCCGGCGCTGTCAACCTGGTTTGTTCAGCGACGAGTACAACCACCTTTTTCAATGGAGAGTCGGGTTGGCCAAGTATTTGCGCGGCGTTCATTGCGGCACGCACGTCCCCAAGGCGCTTAAGCTTGATATCCTTGAGTACACCTTCCCAGGTGGACTGGTAGTCGAGCATATATTGGCGTGATACCGCCGCTTCAAATTCGCGGGCATTGCCCTTGCCCACTCCAGAGCTCTTGGAGCCCATCACCCAGGACTCTTCTTCAGCCAACTGGCCCACAATATTCTTGATGCGGGGTTTGACCGCCGACTTATAACCTTCAAGGGTGAATATATAAGGGATTGGCTCTACCAGCGAAACGCCAGATGCACGCTCAAGCACACCCACCCCTGAGGGCCCGACCACTTCGCTCAGGCGAATGCCGTCCGAAGCACTATTTGCAGTCAGACGAAGCAGGCTGTACGCTCTGGCCACTATGGACAGCGACGCCACGCGATCACGTGCAGCATCCACGCTTGGCTGGTTCATCGGATGAAACCGCGCGACCTGCAGGTCGCGGGTGCGCACCAACTCCAGCAGATGCTGCCGCGCCAATTTCACTGTCTCGCGGTCGTAGCCGGTTCCCAGCCACATCTCGCTGACAGTGCCAACAAAAACGTTCTCGTCCAGCCGCTTCCCGTCGTACATCATCAAGTAGGCTTTCAGCGCTGCATAGACACCTTCCGCCCTAGCCTGTGGTGACGCCATTACTGCTTCCAGTTGGAGCGCAATGCGCGGCATCAGACCCTGTTGCAAGGCGTTGCGATACCGCTCGCCCACCTGTGCATCGACTTTTACACCCTGGTAGAGTCCCCACTGCATCGAAAGCGGCGGGCTGGCCACCGGATCGTGTACAGCACGTGGTATTTGCTTCACCTGCCCAAGCGCTTCGACCAACAAGGGAACATCCCCGATGGTGGGAGTACCCACTGCGGCGAGCGCAGTCACTGCGCCTTTTGCGGCTACCCCTGCCCTCTCGAGGCCATCCCGATTGGAGAGGTAGCTTAAAACCCAGGCCGTCGACAACCCGATACCACACACTGCCACAACGCTTACCAACCCCCAACTGAACGCCCGCAGCCGCCGCTCTCGTTGCTCACTGTGCCCGGCCAGGCCTGCCTCGCGAAAAACCACCTCGGTCATCAGCCGACCGATGAAAAAACTCTTGGCGGCGCCCACCGCTGCGGCACTGCGGCCGCCAGGGCCACCCTTGATCTCAACCGAGCGCGAAAGAGAGCCCAGCAAGCGATCAATCGCCGCCCCTTGTTGTGTGCCACTCGTGAAATACACGCCGCGAA
>JANNDB010000005.1:0-2494 GCA_031387285.1 Betaproteobacteria bacterium
TGCACCGTGCCACCCGTGGAGTAACCCCGCGTCTCGGCCAATGCCAGCGTCTCCATGACCACCCCCTGCCCGGCAAAAGCGGCATCCCCATGTACCAGAACGGGGAGTACCTGCTTGCCCTTGGGGTCCGCACGACGGTCCATGCGCGCCCGCACCGAACCTTCAACGACAGGGTTGACGATCTCCAGATGCGAGGGGTTGAAGGCCAGTGTCAGGTGCACCGGCCCGCCGGGTGTCGACACGTCGGAAGAAAAGCCCTGGTGGTATTTGACGTCGCCACTGGGCAGGTCTTCCGGCGCGCTGTGATCAAACTCGGCAAACAGGTCTGCCGGCAGTTTGCCCAGTGAATTGACCAGCACGTTCAGGCGCCCGCGGTGCGCCATGCCAATCACTATCTCCTGCAGGCCGACGACGCCACCGCGCTGGATCAATTCATCCATGGCCGCGATGAAACTCTCGCCGCCTTCCAGCGAAAAGCGCTTTTGCCCGACATATTTGGTGTGCAGGAAGCGTTCCAGCCCTTCGGCCGCGGTCAGGCGGTCCAGGATGTGGCGCTTCTTCTCGGCATTGAACACCGGCTGGCTGCGACTTGCCTCCAGCTTTTGCTGCCACCAGCGCTTCTGCGTCTGGTCCGTGATGTACATGTATTCGGCACCGATCGTGCCGCAGTAGGTTTCGCGCAGGGCATTGAGCAGGTCCCGCAGGCTCATGCGGTCTTTGCCGAAGAAGGTGTTGCTGGTGTCGAACACGGCTTCCTGGTCGGCATCGCTGAAGCCGTAAAACGCGCTTTCCAGCTCCGGAATCTTGTCGCGCTCGCTGCGCTTGAGCGGATCGAGGTCGGCCCAGCGCGCACCCACATTGCGGTAGGCCGCGATCAATTGCTGCACGGCCGTGCGCTTGCGACCCATTTCGGCGTCCGGGCTGGCCACGACCACCCGCGTACCACCCTGTTTGGCGCGCTGCGCAAACGCGTTCACGACCGGCAGGTGGGGCACGTCCTTGGCAAAACTGCCGTCTACTGCCGGCACATTCTGCAAGGCATCGAAGTAGTCGCGCCACGAGTCGGGCACGCTGCCGGGGTTGTCCAGGTAGTTCTCGTACATCTCCTCGACATAGGGCGCATTGCCGCCGAAAAGGTAGGTGTTGCCCTGGTAGGCGTGGTAGACCGACACTGGAATGCCAGCCGGTGGGGGTGTCTGACTCATGTTGCGCTGAACTCCGTTTCCCTTGAGGAAACATTAGCCGGTGAAAGCTGGTTGATCAACCTTCCGCGACACGGCTGAACCGGTTGGCGGATGCGACAGTGGCATGGGAAGGGCCTGTTGACGGATCGATTGTGCCACCTAAGCGGGGGTTGCCGCCTCAAAATGGGGCGCCCTCCCTGCGGCTTTTGCGCAACGCATTCTGTTTGAAAAACTGTCTGTTTTCGCCCTTAGGTGGTATAAGCAGAGCAACACCAAGCCACCTAGATACGCCATGAAAAAAGCCGGTAAACACCAACTTCACGCCCTGTTCGGATTGCTGCTGTGCGCCGCACTGGCTCCAGCCGCGCATGCAGAGGTTGACGCGCTGGTTCGCGATGCGCTTGCCCTGGCGGAAGCCGGACAGGGCCGCGCTGCGTATGACATGCTTGAAGCTAAAGAGGTGGCACGCGCGGGAGACCCGGACTTTGATACGGTATTCGGCATCGCAGCCAATCAGGTGGGTGAACACGCCCGCGCCATCATGGCCCTGGAGCGGGTCATGCTGGTGCAGCCGCGCAACGGGCGGGCCCGTGCCGAACTCGGCCGCGCCATGTTTGCGGTGGGAGACGTCAAGACCGCTCGCACCTTCCTGGACGAAGCCAAGAGCCAGGGCGCCCCCCCCGAGGTCGCCGCGACCATCGACATGTTCCTGCGCGCCATTGACCGGGCCGACGCTGAACGCCAGTCGTCGATTCGGGTCTACGTCGAAGCCAGCATAGGCAGCGACAGCAACGTGGCGACCGGCCCGGCCAGTTCCAACGTGGCAGTACCCATCTTCGGAGGCACGATCTTCACGCTGGCGCCCGCCAACGTCAAGCAAAACGCCACATTCATGAGTTTTGGAGGAGGCGCCAACGGCCGCTACATCATCGACTCCAGGCTCTCGCTGATTGGGGGGCTGAGCTTCAGCCAGCGCAATCACCCGGATGACTCGTTGTTCAACAATACGCAGATTGCGCTCAACGGCGGGGTCTCCTACCGTGCGAACAAGGACGAGTACACCGCTGTGTTCACGCACGACGACTACCTGGTGAGCGGTACCGCAGCCCGCGTCCAGAACGGTCTGGTGGCCGAGTGGACGAACCGCCGCGCTGAATCGAGCCAGTATGGCGCTTACACGCAGGTGTCGCGCCTGCATTACCCAGGCGCCACCTTCCGCGATGTCAACCGGATGGTGATCGGAGGTTCCTACGCCCAGCAGATCAACCAGAACCTGGTAGCCTATGGAGGCGCCTATCTGGGCCGCGAGA
>JANNDB010000049.1:0-10849 GCA_031387285.1 Betaproteobacteria bacterium
GCTCATCGGCCGTGAGGTAGGAGTTGACGCAGGTGTAGTAGAGCCCGCTGCGTTCACCCGCCACGCAGCATTCAATGTAGCGGTCGTTGTTCTCCATGAATACGGCATAGTGGTCCAGCCGCCGCAGGCCGTGCGCGCGAAACAGGTGCGCCAGACGGTTGCTGCGCCGCTCCAGTTCCGCATGGGTCACGGCCTTGCCCGTGCTGGCCATGATGAATGCAGGCCGCTCGGCGTGCAGTTGTGCGTACTTCCCTGGATACATGAATGCCTGCCTTCGTTTACGGTGTGCGGTTGCGCCGCCGGGTTCAGCCGGCCTCGACCGCGAAGTCCATGCCAGCGTTCTTCTGCAGGCGCCGGATCAATGCGCTGCCCATCGCGGACGCTGGAGTCCAGATGCCACCCCGGGTCGCTGTCGCGTCCTGCAGCAGGCATACCGCCGCCTCCGCGATCATCTTCGAGGTGGAGCCATAACCCGGGTCGCGGTCACCCTTGACGCCCACGCGCACGGTATGGCCCGCCGTGTCGGACCCCAGGAACAATACGTCGTAATAACCTGCTTCCCGTTCGGCGCGGGATGGCCCTTCACCCGGTTGGGGGCCGCCTTCGGCACCGAGCGACTTGTCGGCGGCCACGGCGTTGGCGATCGCCTCGCCCTTTTCGCCGGGGCCGGTGATCATCATCTCGTCATACACCATGTCGGCACCCCAGGCATGGCCAAGCAGGAAATTGGAGCGGTGCACGTTGCGCGTGTTGATGGCCGCCATCACAAACGGCGCCACCCACAAACCCAGCGCCTCTTCAAGCATCGGCTTGCTGCCCGACGGCTGCTTCGGTCCCTCAAAACCGGGCGTCAGTGAAAACGGGTTGCGCAACAGGTCGAGCACGCGCGGATCCTGCATGGCGGCGGCCATGGTGGCCTTCAGGCTCGCCGCCGTGCCACCGGAAAAAGTGCCCTTCATCTTGCGCACGCGACCGCGTACCCGGTTGGCGGTGCTGCCGTGGCGCGCGCGCATTTCCTCCTGCAGCATCAACACGCCGCGATCGAAGGGGATGGACTCAAACCCGCAGGAGAACACGATGCGCGCGCCGCTGGCCCTGGCCTGCGCTTCATGGGCGTCGATCATCTTGCGCATCCAGGCGGGTTCGCCGCACAAGTCCACATAGTCGTCCCCGGCGCCGGCGCAGGCTGCCACGAGTTCGTTGCCATACAGCTGGTAAGGGCCCACGGTCGTCAATACCAGGCGCGTCTGCGCCATCAAGGCCGCCAGACTGGCGGCGTCGGCGCTGTCGGTGACGACCAGTGGCGTGTCCTTGGGCGCGTCGACTTCATCGCGCACGTCCGCCAGCTTGTCTGCACTGCGTCCGCCCATCGCCCAGCGCACCCCGCTGCCGGCAGGGTAACGCTGCAGCAGGTATTCAATCACCAGTCGCCCGGTGAATCCGGTTGCGCCGTGAACGACGATATCGAAGGCTTTGTTGGTAGGCATGGTGACTCCGGGAATGAGGCACCATTGTGCCCCGGTCATCTGACGCGCCAGGGCCGACTCGTGCCTTGCCAGGCCGTTGTCATCCGGGTCGCGCCCCCGCGCAGCGCAGCGTGCGTTCCCAGAACACGGCGCCGCTCCCGCCGTACTGCGGGTCGAGCGTGCCTTCGGCGGAAAGCCAGCTGGCGATCCGCGCTTCCTGCTGCGCCGTGAGACCCAGGGCGCGCATCTGCAACAGGGCTGCGCAGTTGGCCGCAACCTCGTCCTGCACACCGTTGGCGTGCTGGCACTCATGGCGCTTGATGAAGGATTGCATCAGTGGCGCTACTGCGCGGTAGCGCGGGCCGTACACGATCATCGGTCTGCCCGAAACCGGATCGAAGAAGATGGCCGAATAGGCCACACCTGTGGGGTCACCGTAAGTCTCGGCGGGAACGACCGAAGCTCCAGAGAAGCGGCTTTTGCCGACGCACTGGAAGTGGTCAGGGTTGGCCAAGTCGACTGGCGTCGCCGCGCGCGCAGGCAAAGACAGCAGTCCCAGTTCCCCCAACAGCGCCAGTGCCAGCAATGTGCGCATGGTTGCCCGGCCTCACTGGCGCGCCATCTCCACCAGCGCAATTTTCTCGTAGTCCAATTGCTGCATGGGATCCAGCAGGTACTCCACCTTGAACAACCTCGCGCCAAGCAGCGGATAGGGGGCCTCATAGTGCGACACCGGGCTGCCGCGGTCAAGTCCGATGTCAAGGCCACTGAAAGAGACCTGCGAGTTCAAGCCGATACGCCCCGTATCGAGCGTGCCGGCAGCCGCGCCATCAACCAGCAAAGTCGCCTTTCGGGCCGAGGGAAATACGGTCATACCCATCACCGGCAACACCATGCGCACCCAGGGACCGAGTTCCATGCGCAGGCCCAGTTCGTGGTGGCCGGGCGCAATCGGCGCATCGGAGCGCAACGGGTGGTGTACACCACCCACGTTCATGTCATGCACCAGATGGCCGAGCGCATCAAGGTACAGGCTGTAGCCGCCGGTGGCGTCGCCATGCGCCACCAGGACACCTTGCGCAAGCACAGCATCAACCCTCACGTGGGCCGTTATCGTGTAGTTGCGGCTGCGCACGTCCGGCGCCACGTCGTTGGGCAAATGGCCCATGCCGGCGTGCAGCACAAAGCGGGTGCGATTGCCATGAAAGCGCCGGCCGTTCTCTGCAAAACGGGGTGCAAAGCGGTCATCCAGCGGCAACACCTGGTTTGCTTCGGCCTCGCGCCACCAGAGCTGCTTCAGCGCCTCCAGCCGGTCCGGCTGCGCCGCCGCGAGATCGGTAGTTTCTGCAAAATCCTTGTCAAGGTGGTAGAGCTCCCACAGGTCCTTGTCAAAGGAGGCGCCTACCGGATGGAACGCCACCGCCTTCCAGCCGTTGTGCCAGATGCCACGATGGCCGAACATCTCGAAATACTGCGGGCTCCGGCGCGCGGGGGCACTGGCGTTGCGCAGACTCACTGCAAAACTCTCGCCTGTCATGGGTGTCACCGCATGGCCGTCCACCCGTGCGGGCGGCGCCACTCCAAGCAGATCGAGCACAGTGGGCGCCAGGTCACTCACATGACAAAACGGATGGCGCAGCTCCCCGCGCGCAGCCAGCCCTTTGGGCCAGCTCACGACCAGCGGATCGCGGATGCCGCCACCGTGCGTGTTCTGCTTGTAGCGCTTGAGTGGCGTGTTGGCCGCCATGGCCCATCCGTGGGGGAAGTTGCTGTGGGTATCGAGGCCGCCGATGTCGTCGATGCGGGCAAGCTTGGTGGCCAGCGTCTCGGGCAGGAGATTGAATGGCCCCATGGCATTCACCATGCCCAGCGGTCCACCCTCCTGGCTGGCGCCGTTGTCGGACAACACGAGGATCAGTGTGTCGTCACGCACGCCGGCCATATCGAGGAATTGCACCAGTCGCGCCAGGTGCTGGTCGGCATGGTCCAGCATGGCGGCGTAGGCCGACTGTAGGCGCACGAACAGGCGCTTTTGGTCGGGCGTCGCGGCTTCCCAGGGCTGCACGCCGGGGTTCCGTTCGGGCAGCACCGTGCCAGCGGGCACGATGCCCAGCGCGATCTGGCGCGCAAGACGGCGCTCGCGTTCCACGTCCCAGCCATGCGCGAACTGCGCGTCATAGGAGCGGATCAGGTCCTGCGGCGCCTGGTGTGGCGCGTGGCACGCACCGAGTGACAGCATGGTGAACCATGGCATCTGCGGGCGATCGGCCTGGTGGTCGGCAATCATGCGAATCGTCTGGTCCACCAGGTCCGCCGACAGGTGGTAACCACTTTCAAACGTGCCGGGCGCTGCAATCAAGGTGTTGTCCTGCACCAGCTCCGGGCTGAACTGGTCGGTCTCGGCGTCCAGGAAGCCGTAGAAGCGATCAAAGCCGCGGCGCAACGGCCAGCCGTCAAACGGACCGCCCGGCCCGGTCTCGGTGACCGGCGTCACATGCCATTTGCCGACCATGTAATTGTTGTATCCCGCCGGGCGGAGCATCTCGGCCAGCGTGGCTGCGTCGCGGCTGATCTTGCCGCGGTAGCCCGGAAAGCCGCTGTCGAAATTGGCCAGGCAGCCCATGCCCACCGCATGGTGGTTGCGCCCGGTCAGCAGCGCAGCGCGGGTGGTCGAGCACATCGCTGTGGTGTGAAAGCCGGTGTAGCGCAGGCCCTGCGCAGCGATGCCGTCGATGGTCGGCGTGGGGATGGCCGAGCCGTAGCAACCGAAATCGGAAAAGCCCACTTCGTCGAACAGCACGACGAGCACGTTCGGGGTGCCCGGCTTGCGAACGGCGGGTGTCGGCCACCAGGGTTTCGAGTCGGCCAGCGTGCGGCCGATCACGGGTGCGTCGTGCGCTGCAGGTGTATGCATGGTCTGCGCCGCATTCAGGCTGGCCAGGGCGCCGCGTCGAGTATCGGAAAGTTGCCCGCAAAACGGTCCAGTAAACCAAACAGCGTACCCAGCAGCATCGCGTTGCCCTCGATGCGCAGCTTGCCTTCGCTGATGGCCTGCATCGGCGGCAGCTTCTGCGCCAGCATCGCCTCCAGCGTGGGGCGCGTGAGGGCCAGCGCCACGTCGGTCTGTTGCGGTTGCTCGAACTGCATGCTGCTCAGGGCGCCGTTGCTGAGTTCCATCAGCCAGTGCTCGTTGCGGTCGGTGAAGTGCCATCCCACGTTGAATGCCAGCTTGCCTGCTTTGGGCGTATTGAGACGCACGGCCAGCACATCGAACAACAGTTGCGTGGCCATGGCCGGGACCAGCCCGGCACCAAGCTGGTTGGTGCTGGGTTTGGGCGGGCCGTTGCGTAGTTCATGGGCCCCCAGCAGGTAGGCGTTGCGCCAAGTAGCCGACTCGGCCTGGAACGCCATCTGCTCCATCGCCTGCGCGGCCAGTTCGCGCGCTGCCGTGTGCTCCGGATGCGCATACACCGCATGTTTCAGGGCCTCAGCCACCCAGCGGTATTCGCCCTTGTCGAAATCAGCCTGGGCCCGCTGCATCACGGCGTCGATGCCGCCCATGTACTCCATGTACTTGCGTGCCGCCGGCACATGCGGCAGGTTGTGCAGGTTGGCCGGATGCGCGTCGTACCAGCTCAGGTAGCGCTGGTACACCGCCTTGACGTTGTGCGACAGCGTGCCGTAATAGCCCCGCGCGTGCCAGCGCCCGGCCAGCCCCTCAGGCAAGCTGATGCCCTCGGCAATTTCCGTGGCCTTCAGGCCGTGGCTCATGAGCCGCACGGTCTGGTCGTGCATCACCCGGTACAGGTCGCGCTGTTCACGCAGGAAGCGCAGCACCTTGTCGTTGCCCCAGGTCGGCCAATGGTGCTGCGCCAGGATGACCTTGGTGCGCGGGCCATAGCGGTGCAACGCCACATTGAGGTATTTGGACCAGGCCTGGGAATCACGCACCTGCGCGCCACGCAGGGGGCACAGGTTGTGCATGTTGTGCGTCGCGTTCTCGGCCAGGTTCAGGGCGCCTTCGCCGGGAAAGAAGAAGTGCATCTCGGACGGCGCCTCGGTTTCCGGCGTCAGCTGGAACTCGATCTCGATGCCGTCGATGGTGTGGACCTCATGCTCCTTCACTATGGTCCAGGTCGGGGCGATCAAACCGGGCGGCGAGCGCGGCGCCGTCTTGCCCAGCCCGGCATCGACTTGGGCGTCGGCAGCCTTGGGAAGCGTCGGGCCAAACTGGAACAGGGCGCGCCGGCCCATGGCCACGCCACCGATCGCGTTTTCGGCCACCGAGTGGTGCATGAATCCTGCCGGCGCGATCACCTGCACCTCACCGGCGTCCACCTGCTCCTGCGTGATCAGCCCCTTGACACCACCGTAGTGGTCACTGTGGCTGTGGCTGTACATCACGGTGTGGAGCTTGCGTTGGTGGCCGGGGTCGCGGTGCTGCCGGTACAGGGCCAGGCAGGCCGCCGCGGTTTCGGCGCAGGAGTTGGTGTCGAGCACCAGCAGGCCGGTGTCGACTTCGATGAAGGTGATGTTGGCGATGTCGAATCCGCGCACCTGGAACATGCGCGGGGTCACCTCGAACAGGCCATGAATGCGGTTCAACCGCGCCTGTCGCCACAGGCTGGGATTGACCGTGGCGGCAGACTGTTCGTCGTCCAGAAATCCGTACGGCCGTTGGCTCCAGATCACGAAGCCATCGGGCCGCAGCACCTCGGCGTGTTCGGTGCTGGCGATGAAGCCGCGTCGCGCGTCGGCCCAGTCCTCGCCGTCTTCCGGCGGCAAGTCGCGCGCGATCAGTTGATGAAAGTTGATCGTGGGCTGGTAAGCGCGGGGCATGGGTGTCCTGGGAGTTTCGAGTCACTGTAGAAGCCCGCCCGAATACCTGCACCCGTGGATACCCGTAGCGAGACCCGCTGGCGACAGGGGCAGGCCCTTCGCCGATTGGAAGTGCTCCTGGCCGGATGGCCGCAGGTTGCCGGCTCGGGAAGCGCTTTTGGCGAGGCCGGCGGCGCGGATACCCGTTCTCCGGCTCACGCTCGCGGGCGCAAGCAACAGTGCACGCGCATGGTTGCGTCAATGCCAGATGTAGTTCGCAATGGGCAGCGGCAACCGCGAATGGAGCCTGCGCCCGGGTACCCGCACCACCGTCCTTGCGTGGCTTGGCTGATCGCGTGCCATTTTCCTTGCGAGTCGTGCGTGTTCGCGCACCTGAGACATACCCCTGGGTGGGGCTGCGTGCTCGCGGGCGCAGGCTCCATTCGCGGTTGCCGCTGCCTATTCCCCGCCCAAAACATTCTTGATGCGGTAGCCATTGCATACTGGTCAACAGCGTCCGCGAGCGTGAGCCGGAGAACGCGAGTACGCAGCCCCGCCCTGCCAGGAGCGCCTCCCTGAACCCGCGTCCCAGAGCCAGCTGCCTCAGCCCGCCACAACCTGCCCGCGACGATGCCCACGCAGGTGCGAGATGGCCAGAAACAGCGAACACAGTTGCAGCAACGCGCAGAAGTAGAAAGGCGCACCGATACGCCAGTCGCCCCGTGGCAGATGCGACACCATGGCCAGCAGGGGCGCGCCCAGCACCGGTGCGACGACAGCGGTCAGACTGGTCAGCGAACTCACGGCGCCCAGGGTCTGGCCCTGGCTGGTGGCGTCCGCCGCCGAAGAGATCATGCTCTGCACCGCCGCAGTGACCGTGACGCCGAAGACGTTGAACGCGATGATGGCGAACATCATCCACCCGTGGGTGGCCGCGCCCCACATGGCATACGTCATCGCAGAAGAAACCAGGCCGATGATGACCAGGCGCTGCGGCGCGAAGCGCTTGAGCATGTGGCGCAGCAAAAAGCCCTGAACGGCGACCGATACCACGCCAACCGCTGCCAGCGACCAGCCGTTTTCCAGCGGTCCCCAGCCAAACTTGAACGTGGTGTAGAGCACCCAGCAGGTGTAGAGAATGAACTGCGCCAGCCCGCTGAAGGCAACAACGCCCACCAGCGGCGCAACGCCCTTGAGTTGCGCCAGCGCCTGCAGCGCCAGCAAGGGGTTGGCGGCACGCCAGTGGAACGGCTTGCGCTTGTCCTCCGGCAACGATTCGGGCAGAACGTAGTAGCCATAGACCAGATTGACCATGGTCAGCACTCCCGCAACCCAGAACGGCAGTTGCAGATTGATGGCGCCCAGCAATCCGCCCATCACCGGGCCCACGATGAAACCCAAGCCCATCATGGCGCCCAGGAGCCCGAAGCGGCGCGCGCGATCTGCCGGGGCCGTGATGTCTGCAACATAGGCGTTGGCGACCGCCGCGTTGGCCTGCATTGCGCCGCCGACCACCCGCACGGCAATCAGCATGCCGATCGATGTGGCCAGCGCCGTGCCAAAAAAGTTGATGCCCAGGCCAAGGAAGCCCAGCAGCAGTACGCGCCGCCGGCCGTACTGGTCGGAGAGCGCACCCAGTATCGGCGCGGCGATGAAATTGGCCATGCCGAAGGCAAAGGCCACGACACCATACCAATAGGCCTGGTCGGATTGCGATCCGCTGAAGGCGCCTACCAGCGCCGGCAGCACCGGGATGATCAGGCCGATCGCCAGCATGTCGATCAGCACCGTGATCATGATGAAAGGCATGGCTGCCTCGCGCGAGCGCAAACCGTCATGCATGGCGCTTTCCCTCGTTCCAGGCCCGCTCGAAAGCCGGTTGAGCCAATTGCAACAGATGGGCGCGGATGTCTGCCGGCCAGGCTGCGACCAGCGCCTCCAATTGCGGCCGGTCGGCCGCGAACAGAGCCCGTGCGGCCTCCTCGAAACCAGCCAGGTTGCCGGCAATCGCGGACATGAAGCGGTAACAGGCGTCCTGCGCCTGGCGTTCCTGGTCAATCGCCTGGTTTCCATGGCGCGCCTGTTCCACCAGTTTGCGCAACGCCACGGACGCTCCGCCCGATTGCGCATTGAGCCAATCCCAATGGCGCGGCAGCAGAGTCACTTCGCGCGGCACCACGCCCAGCCTGGGGCGGCCCGGCCCGCTGGCCTTGCCCGGGTGCGCGCAGGCTCCGTCGCGTGGGTCCACGTCGACCTGTTCGCCGGTCACGGCGTTGAATACCAGCACGCTGGACTGCGGGTCTGCGTGCAGCGCCGCATGGGTGGCCGGAACAACGGCGGCCATCGAACCACAAGCGATGCGACGGGTACCCTGGAAGGCGATGAATTGCTCGGAGCTGGGCAGGTTTGGTGTCATCAGGCCGGGAATTTTACCCGGATAAAATACGCCTCACTGCGCGAGGCACCCATGGCGACAGGCCCCGGCCCTGAGGCTCAGTCGGCGCGGATGTTCTTTTCCGCTGCGAGTTTCTTCCAGCGGGCCACATCGCCGTTGACCCGGGCCGCGAACGCCTCGGGTGTCGCAGGCGCCGGGTCGCAGCCCAGTGTGGCCATGCGCGCCCTCACATCGGGCTGTTCCAGCGCCTGGTTGACGACGGCGTTGATGCGCTCCACCACCGCACGCGGCGTCCCGGCCGGAGCCAGCACACCGAACCAGGCCAGCGTCTCGAACCCGGCCAGACTGTCTCCCAGTGTCGGCACGTCGGGCAGGCTCGGATGGCGGCGCGCCGTGGTGACGGCCAGCGCCTGCACCTTTCCAGCCTTGATCTGCGGCAGCAGCGGTGGCAGATTGCCGATCATCACGTTGACCTCATCTGCCATGACTGCCGCCACTGCCGGCGCTGCGCCCTTGTAGGGGACATGGGTCATCTCGACGCCCGCCAGGCTCTTGAGCAGTTCGGCGGAGAGATGGGACGAGCTGCCAACGCCTCCCGAGGCGTAGTTGATCTTGCCGGCCTGCCCCTTGGCGAAAGCAACAAACTCCTCCACGGTGCGCACCTTGGTCGCGGGCCCCACCACCATCACGTTGGGCGCGGTGCACAGCAATGCCACGGGTACGAAGTCCTTCTGCACGTCGTAAGGCAACTTGCTGTAGATCGCGGCATTGATGCCATGCGAACCCGCATTGCCCACGATCATGGTGTAACCGTCGCCAGCCGAGCGGGCTGCGACCTCCGAGCCCAGCACACCACCGGCGCCGGGCCGGTTCTCGAGCACGACACTCTGGCCAAGCTCACGCGAAATCCGGTCGGCGATCAGGCGCCCGGTGATGTCGGAGCCGTCGCCCGGAGTGCTGGGCACGATCCAGCGGATAGGTTTGATGGGGTAGGTTTGCGCATGGGCCAGGGTAACGAGCGCGAAGGCCAGGGCGGCCAGCAGGTATTTGGGCATGGTGTCGGTGTGCAGGGTTTGCGATGGGCCATTCTGCCGCACCGGCCGCAGGCGGCTGGGCCGATGCGCCGGGCAGCGCGGGAGTGCGTCGTGGCGCGCCCTGCCTTCAGCTAAAGCGGCGCTCCAGATAGGCCAGCAAGGTGCGAATACTCTGCGCCTCGGCGCCGGCCGGCCGTCCCGGACGCGGGTTCTCGTTGGACGCATACATGTCCACATGCAGCCATTCCTGCTTTGCCGGTATGAAGTACTCCAGAAACAGCGCGGCGTTGATGGCGCCCCCCATGGGATTGCGCCCGGTGTTGACGATGTCGCCGATGCCGCTCTCGATGTTGGCCTGGTACGGCGTCCATAGCGGCATATGCCACAAGGGGTCGTCACATTGCATCCCCAGATCAACCAGTTCGCGCGCCAGCGCCATGCTGCGGCAAAACAGCGCAGGCAATTGCGGGCCCAGTGCCACGCGCGCCGCTCCGGTCAGGGTGGCCATGTCGATGATCAGCGCCGGTTTGCCTTCAGCCGCGTAGGCCAGCGCGTCGCACAGGATCACGCGGCCCTCGGCATCGGTGTTGCCGATCTCGATGTGGATACCCTTGCGTGTCTTGAATACGTCACCCGGTTTGTAGGCGTTGCCGGAAATCGCGTTTTCCACCGCAGGAATCAGCAGTTGCAAGCGAATCGGCAATTTGAGCGCCATGACCATTGCGGCCAGGCCCAGCGCGTTTGCGGCGCCGCCCATGTCCTTCTTCATCTGGCGCATGCCTTCGGCGCCCTTGATGTTGACGCCACCAGTGTCGAAGCACACGCCCTTGCCGACCAGCGTGAGCTTGGGCGCGTCCTTGCGCAAACCCGGCGACTCCCAGGTCATCTCGATCAGCCGAGGTGCCCGGGTGGCGGCACGGCCCACCGCATGGATGGCCGGGAAGTTGGCCTTCAGCAGCGCATCACCCACCGTCTGCTTGAACTTGGCGCCATGGGCCTGGGCGACGGCCTTGACCGCCTCGGCCAGTTGCTCGGGGCCCATGTCCTCGGCCGGGGTGTTGACCAGGTCGCGGGTGTGGGCCACCACCTGGGCCAGCAGCAGGCCGTGGCGGGCGGCGTCGCTGGCGGGCAGTTGC
>JANNDB010000055.1:0-7474 GCA_031387285.1 Betaproteobacteria bacterium
CCGCCATCCCATTCCAAGGACGAGGAGTTCTCCGTGCCCGACACCATCCCTGCCCTCTCCAGCGCACAACAAGCCGCGCGCGCCGCAGCCTATGCCACGCCGCTGGAACAGATCGATCCCAGCGACTTCGCGCTGTTTGAAAACGACACGGTCGGTCAGTACTTCGCAAGATTGCGCAAGGAGGCGCCGGTACACCGATCGCACAGCCCGCTGTTTGGCGATTACTGGTCCGTCACCCGCTACCAGGACATCATGGCGGTGGACGCCAACCACCGCATCTTTTCGTCGGACGTCGCGCACGGCGGCATTGCCTTGCAGGAGGCACCGCCCCAGATGCGCAATCCGAACTTTATCGCGATGGACCCGCCGCGCCATGACGAGCAGCGCAAGACTGTCAGTCCGGTTGTCGCGCCCGCCAATCTGGCGCAGATGGAGGGTCTGATCCGCGAACGCACACGCAAGGTGCTCGATGGCCTGCCCCGCAACGAGAGCTTCAACTGGGTCGATCGCGTCTCCATCGAGCTCACGACCCTCATGCTGGCAACGCTGTTCGACTTCCCGCTGGAAGACCGCAAGATGCTCACCTGGTGGTCTGATGTAGCCACCGCCCTGCCCGGCTCCGGCGCCATCGCTGCCATCAAGACCTGGGAAGACCGGCAGGCCGAACTGGGCAAGTGCCTGGCCTACTTCACGCGGCTATGGAACGAACGTGTCAACGCCGCGCCCGGCAATGACCTGATCTCCATGCTGGCCCACGGCCCGGCGACCCCCAACATGAAGCCGGCGGAGTTCCTCGGCAACCTGGTGCTGCTGATCGTTGGCGGCAACGACACCACGCGCAACTCCATGACCGGTGGCCTGTTGGCCCTGCATGACAACCCGGAGCAGTTCGCCCGGCTGCGCGCGGACCCGGCGCTGATCGAAAGCATGGTCCCCGAGATCATCCGCTGGCAGACGCCGCTGGCGCACATGCGGCGCACGGCGCTGGAAGACACGGAGCTGGCCGGCCAGCACATCCGCAAGGGCGACAAGGTGGTGATGTGGTACTTTTCGGGCAACCGTGACGACTCCGCCATCGACAACCCGGACAGTTTCATCATCGACCGCGCGCGGCCACGCCAGCATCTGTCGTTCGGGTTCGGTGTCCACCGTTGCGTGGGCAATCGACTGGCGGAAATGCAGCTGCGCATACTCTGGGAAGAGATCCTTCCGCGTTTCCCCATCATCGAGGTGGTGGGCGAACCCCTTCGCGTACGATCGAGTTTCGTGCGCGGTTTCACCGAGTTGCCGGTACGTATCCCGGGCTGAAAAGGAAAGCCGGCACGACAGGCCGGAGCCAACACGTTCGTTTTACAACACCAAGGAGACAAAGCATGCAGACTTCCAACCGTTTCGTTCGTTCCGTTCTGGGCGCTGCCGTTCTGGCGGGCGCCACTTGCCTGGCTCCGGCAGCGCTCGCCCAGGGCAAGGGCGAGAGCGTCAAGTTCCAGGACTACCCGGGTCTGGGCAACATGCTGGTGCGGGTCGCGATCGCCAAGGGCTACTGCGAACGCGCCGGCATCAAATGTGAACTGCAATCGATCCCGGCCGCCCCGCTGGGCGCACAGGCGATGATGGCCAAGAGCATCGACTCGTTCCTCGGCCCGGCCGACGTGATGAACAACGCGATCCTCAAGGGCAGCAAGATGAAAATGGTGGTCGGCGGCTCGGTGTCCAACGTGCTGCAACTGATCGTCGGCAACCACGTCGACGCGCCCAATGCCGGCAAGCCCTGGCCCGCCTACATGCAGGACCTCAAGGGCAAGAAGATCGGTGTCACGGCGCGCGGCGCGGCGACCGAGGTGTTCACGAACTGGATGCTGCTCAAGGCCGGCGTCAAATCCGAGGACGTGAGCTTCGTCGCCGTCGGTGGCCCGAACACCGCCTACGGCGCGTTGGTCTCCAAGCAGGTCGACGCGGTCATGATCTTCGAGCCAACCGGTTCGATGTGCGAGGTGCTCAAGACCTGCAAGGTGGTCTACCGCGCCGCGTCGGACCCACAGCCGGCCGAGTTGTTTGCTCTCAACGGTGGCGGCAACGGCCTGGTGTTCACGCAGGAGTACATCGAGAAGAATCCCCACGTGATCGACGCGGTGATCCGCGCCATCAAGGATGCCGATGCCTTCATCAACGCGCCGGCGAACTTCGACGAGGTCATGAAGATCTGCGAACAGTTCTTCAAGTTCGACATGCCCAAGGGCGACGAAGTGCTGCGCACCTCGATGCGCTACGCAATCGGCGCCAACAACTACCGCGCCTCGATCAACCGCAAGTCGATCCAGGCGGGGCTGGACTTGCTGGTGGCAACCAAGCTGATCGACAGGGCGGTCCCGATTTCCGAACTGATCTACGAAAAGGCGCCATGAGCCGCCGGGCCGCCCCAAGGCGAATAGCCCCGCAGCGCGTAGCGCGGAGGGTATTCCAGTGAGCGCCATGTCTGCCGAGGCTGCAATTTCGATCCGCGACCTCACGGTGCGCTTCGGTGACGTGCTCGCCGTAGACAATGCTTCGCTGGACATCGCCGAGGGAGAGTTCGTCTCCATCGTCGGCCCGAGCGGCTGCGGCAAGACCACCATCCTCAACCTGCTGACCGGCCTCGTCCCCCTGACCCAGGGAAGCATCTCCCTGCTCGGCAAGCAGCCGGTGATTGGCAACCCCGATGTGGCCTACATGCTGGCGCGCGACAGCCTGCTGCCCTGGCGCTCCGCCATCGACAACGCCAGTTACGGCATGGAGATCCGTGGTGTCGATGAATCCACGCGGATGGCACGGGCGCGCGGATTGCTGGAGGAGGTAGGGCTCAAGGGTTTTGAGAAGCACTACCCGAAGATGCTCTCGCACGGCATGCGCCAGCGCTGCGCGCTGGCGCGCACCTTCTGCCTCGACTCACCCGTGATGCTCATGGACGAGCCCTTCGGCGCGCTCGACGCGCAGACCAAGTTGCAACTCGAAGACCTGCTGCTGCGCCTGTGGAACGAGCATCGCCGCACAGTGGTGTTCATCACGCACGACCTGGCCGAGGCGGTCGCCCTGTCGGACCGCGTGGTGGTGATGAGCGCGCGGCCGGGCCGCATCATCGCCGACATGCGCATCGACCTGGAGCGCCCGCGGTCGGTGCGCGCGCTGCAGAAAGACCGCCACTTTCTCGATATTTACGCGCAGGTCTGGTCCAAGCTAGAAGAAGGCCTGGGCAACGTGGAGACCATGACATGAGGAGTTCCAGGCTAAGAATCGCGCTGCCGCACCTGGTCGTCATCATCACCTTCCTGCTGGTTTGGGAGTTCGTGATGCGCAAGCAGTGGCTGCCTGAGACGTTCTTTGGCACGCCCACCGGCATAGTGAACTACCTGTGGGATGGCTTCGTCATGGGCCGCAAGCTGTGGCTGGAGTTGGGCTATACCGTCGCCGGCACACTCATCTCGTTCATTGGCGGAAGTGTGGCGGCGCTGACGCTGGGGCTCATATTCGTCATGTTTCCCAAGGTCGAGCATGCGCTGGACCCGTACCTGATGGTGCTCAACGCCATGCCGCGCTTCGCCCTGGCGCCGTTGTTCCTGCTGTGGTTCGGGCTGGGGATCGGCTCCAAGATCGCGGTGGGCATGAGCCTGGCGTTTTTCATCGTGCTGGCCAATACGGTCGCCGGCATCCGCGGCGTTTCGCAGGATCTGGTGATCCTCTCGCGCTCCTTGGGCGCGACCCCGCGTCAGGTGTTTTTCAAGGTGACCCTGCCCGGCGCCGTGCCGGTGATCTTTTCCGGCCTGCGCCTGGCGCTGATCTTCTCCATGCTGGGCGTGGTGGGCGCCGAGATCATCGCTGCCGAACACGGTCTGGGGCAGACCCTGTCCTATCTGCAGTCGACCTTCAACATGAATGGCGTCATGGGGCTGCTGGCGCTGCTCGCATCCCTGGGCATGCTGGTCACGCGCGGCATGACGCGGCTGGAAAAGGCACTGCTCAAATGGCAATGAACCGATAGCCGGGCGGGCCTGCAGGCCCGACGGGCATCGCAAACGCCGCATGGCGCCTGCGCGCGCATGGCGCGGAGGCAACTGTGTCGTGTCACTCGCCGCGGTAAAACGCCTCTACGGTCCCTTTGATCTTGATCAGAAGGGGGTTGCCCTTGCGGTCCAGCGTCTTGCCGGCGGGCACACGGACCCAGCCCTCGCTGATGCAGTACTCGGCCACGTCCAGACGCTCCTTGCCGTTGAGACGTATGCCCACATCGTGTTCGAACACCGCCGCAACATGGTGCGGGCTGCGCGGGTCGATGGAGAGATGGTCGGGCAGCGGGGGTCGTGGGGAAGCATCGGTCATCACGTGGATTTTCCCCTATTCGGAGTGCGGCGAATGGTATGGTCCTGCCATGAAGACACAAATGGACCATCTGGTGGTGGCGGCAAGAACGCTGGGCGAAGGCGTTGCCTGGTGCGAAACCGTGCTGGGTGTGACGCCCGGCCCGGGTGGCGAGCACCCTCTGTACGGCACGCACAACCGGCTGCTGAAGATCGCGACGCCGGCCAACCCGCTGGCCTACCTCGAAATCATCGCTGTCAATCCAGATGCAGCGCCACGTCCGGCCGGATCCGGCAAGCGCTGGTTTGATCTGGACGACACTGCACTGCAATCGGCGCTGGTGGCCGAGCCGCGCCTGGTGCACTTCGTGGTCAGCACCGATGCCATCCAGGTGGCGCTCGGCCTGCTGCAGGGGCAGGGAATAGACCGAGGGGAGATCGTTGCAGCGAGCCGGCAGTCACCAAAGGGCCTGGTGCAATGGCAGATCACCGTGCGTCCGGACGGACAGCGCCTGTTTGATGGTGCCTTGCCAAGCCTGATTCAATGGGGCGCGCCAGGCAGCGACCATCCCCTGCAGCTGCATCCGCGCAACAACCTGCCGCGTTCGCGCGTCAGCCTCCAGAGCGTCAGCGTGCAGCATCCCGAGGCGAAGCGCCTGCAAGCCGCCTTTGACGCCATCGCTCTCGCGGGTGTAGGCACCGCGCTCGGTGGCCCCGATCTGGTGGTCCGCTTGCAGACGCCCAAGGGCCTGGTGACGCTGCACAGCGCCGCTGCGTAGACAATCTCAACCGGCGTCGGGCGCAATATCTGGAGGATCGAGATTCATGGGTGCACAGTGGAAAGCAAAAGGCAAGGAACTCGCGGCCAACGCGCGAGGCCGCCTATTCACCAAGCTGGTCAAGGAAATCATGGTGGCGGCGCGCAACGGCGCCGACCCCGCGATGAACCCGCGCCTGCGCCTGGTCGTGGAGCAGGCACGCAAGGCATCGATGCCCAAGGACACGCTGGAGCGAGCGCTCAAGAAGGGCGCCGGCCTGGGCACCGACGCGGTCCATTTCGAGCGGGTCATCTATGAAGGCTTCGCGCCGCACCAGGTACCCGTGATGGTGGAATGCCTGACGGACAACGTAAAACGCACCGCCCCGGAAATGCGGGTCCTGTTTCGCAAGGGACAGCTGGGCACCTCCGGCTCGGTGGCATGGGATTTCGACCATCTGGGAATGATTGAAGCGACACCGGCCGCCGCCGGCAACGACGCCGAAAGCGCGGCAATCGAGGCCGGTGCGCAAGATCTGGAGCCGGGCGCGGAAGAAGGCAGCACCTTGTTTTTGACCGATCCGGCAGACCTGGACCTCGTGAGCCGCGCGCTACCCGCGCAGGGGTTCAACGTGCTCTCCGCCAAGCTCGGCTACAAGCCCAAGAACCCGGTCGATCCCGCCTCGCTGGGCGCGGCGGAACTGGAGGAAGTTGAAGCCTTCCTGGCGGCACTCGACGCCCACGATGACGTGCAGGAACTCTACGTCGGACTGGCCGGCTGAACTGGCGCAAACATTGGGGGCTCACGTTGCCATCCGCCGGGGCGGCTTACCTGCCCTGGTAACGAGCGCAAGTCAGGTCAGGCACGCACGGCCCAGCGTAGCTTGGCCGAACTGGCGCGCGGATTGGCGCGGCGCTCATCAAACGAGGCGCGAATCGGATCGGGTGCCACGTGGGCATAGGTGCCATCCCGCTCGCCGCTCTGGAACGCCTTTTTCACGCGCCGGTCCTCACCGGAGTGAAAACTCAGTATCGCCACCCGGCCACCCGGCGCCAGGCAGGCCGGCAATTGCAAGAGCAGCGCGTCGAGCACTCCAAACTCGTTGTTGACCTCGATGCGCAGCGCCTGGAAGGTGCGTTGCAGCACCTTTTTCGTCTCGGCCAGGCGCTCGTCCGCCGGCATGCTTTTCTTGAACTGCAGCGCCACTGTGGCGCGGATCAGATCGGCCAACTGCGTTGTAGTCTCCAGATACTGCCCCTGCAGCGCAGCCGCCAGGGGAATGGCGAAGGGTTCGTCGGCGTTGTCGGTAAGCAGTTCGCGCAGGCGCTGGCGCGTCACCGACAGCAGCAATGCGCTGGCCGGCTGGCCGTGGGCCGGGTCGAGCCGCAAATCCAGCGGGCCATCGAGCTTGAAGCTGAAGCCACGCGCCGGATTGTCGATCTGCATCGACGAGACGCCCAGATCGGCCAGCACAAAATCAAAACGGCCACCCGCTGTCGGCAGAAACCGCGCCAGTTCAGAGAAATTGCTGTGGTGCAGTTCCAACTCAGGCGCCTTGAGGCCCAGTGCGCGCAGGCGCTCGCGCGTCCGCGGCAACTCCACGGAGTCCACATCCAGGCCCACCATATGGCCACCGGGCAGAACGCGTGGCATCAGCGCCTGGGTGTGTCCGCCAAAACCCAGCGTGGCGTCGAGGCCGATCTCACCGGGCTGCGGATCGAGGATCGCCAGGATTTCGTCGACGCAGATGGAGCGGTGCGTGCCCGCGGGCGTCTGCCCACGCAGCAGCACCTTTTCCACCTCGGCGGCATGGGCAGAGGGATCGAGCTCCTTGTACTTCTCCTCGAATTTACGCGGATGCGTGCCACGGTAGCGCACGCGGCGCTGATGGGGCGGGGGCGCGCCGTCAATCATGCAGCGGCCGGATTCAGGACGTTGCCCGCAGCGGCACCATGCCCGGCAAACCGAAATCCTCTTGCACCGTCACCGCCGGGTAGTCAAAGCGCACTGGCCCGTCCGGTAGCGCGTGGATGTACTGGTGCACGAGCGGGTCCGTGCTGGCGCGCACCTCCTCCACCGTGCCCTGCAGCGCCACGCGGCCATTGGCGAGCACGATCACGTGGTCGGCAATCGCCAGCGTCAGCGTGATCTCGTGCGATACGAAAATACAGGTCAGCCCCATCGAGTCCGTGAGCTGGCGTATCAGGTTGGCGGCGGTGCGCAGCGAGATCGGGTCCAACCCGGAAAACGGCTCGTCAACCATGATCAGATCCGGGTCCAGCGCAATGGCACGTGCCAGCGCGACGCGGCGCGACATGCCGCCCGACACCTCGGACGGCATCAGGTCGCGCGCGCCGCGCAGGCCGACCGCGTTCAGCTTCATCA
>JANNDB010000112.1:0-2155 GCA_031387285.1 Betaproteobacteria bacterium
TCAAGCACGACAAGGTCGAAGCAGTCGATGGCAAGAAAGGCAAGGAATGGAAAGTGACCTTCAAGGACCCTGCCGCCAAGGACAAGGCGAAGGAGACGCTCTACATCTTCTTCACTGCGCCCGGCAACTTCATCGCGGCCAACTTCACGGGGCAATAGAGCTTTGAACACCCGGCTGTCTGCCCCTGCGCTGCGCGGTGGCCTGCTGGCCTTGCTGGCAGCCGCGCTGTTCGGACTCAGCACGCCCCTGGTGCAGCGTTTTGGACAAGGGCTTGGCGCCTTCACCACGGCCGCCCTGTTGTATGCCGGCGCGGCCCTGGTCGCGCTGTTGATGCGCCATCCGCCAGGGCGCGAAGCCGCGCTGCGGCGCACGGACATTCCGCGTCTGCTGGCGATGGCAGGCTTTGGCGCGGTGGTCGGGCCGGTGGCACTGGCCTGGGGCTTGCAGCGTACCAGCGGCTCCAGCGCTTCGCTGATGCTGACGCTCGAGGCACTGTTCACCGCGCTGCTGGCCTGGAAGCTTTATGGCGAGACCATGGACAAGCGCGTTGCCGCAGCCATGCTGCTGTTGTTGGCAGGGGGCATGGCGTTGGTGCTGGAACAGGGGCTGGCGGGCAATACCCAATTGCTTGGTCTGCTGGCGGTGCTCGCTGCCACTGCCGCGTGGGGCGTGGACAACACGCTTTCCCGGGGCGTTGCGGAGCGTGACCCCGGGCAGGTGGTGCTTGCCAAGGCCAGCCTCGGTGCGAGTGCCACCGTCGTGCTCGCACTGGTGGCGGGCGAGCCCATTGCGGGTGTGCTGGCGGCAGCTGCGTTGCTCTCCGTGGGTGCCACCGGATACGGTTTGAGCTTGCGCCTGTACTTGCTGGCGCAGCGGGAATTCGGCGCTGGACGCACGGGTTCTGTATTTGCCTTCGCGCCTTTTATCGGCGCGCTCGGCGCACTTGCTTTCGGTGACCGTTCAGCCACCTGGATGATGGCCGTGGGCGGGGTACTGATGCTGGTGGGCGTAGTGTTGCACCTGGCGGAATCGCATGGCCATTCCCACGAGCATGATGCCCTGGAGCATGAGCATGCCCACACGCATGACGATGGCCACCATCTGCACACCCACGACGACATGCCAACCGGAAAACACAGCCACTGGCACCACCATGTGCCCACCCGGCATACCCATCCGCACGTTCCGGATGCGCACCACCTGCATCCGCACTGAGCACCTCACTGTTGGCGCCGACGCGGATTTGACCCATGCGCCGACGTTTGACTGACCCGGCGTCACAGGCCGCAATCCCACTCCCAGCAGCGACTCAACCGGAAAAGCGCTGGGTCACTAGAAGTCGGCAGGCAGGGTCGATCTGACGTTGGCGACAACACGGTTGGCATCCGAAAGCTCGGACAGTAGCGCAACACTGACAGACAATGCAAATGCATTTCCCAAATAATGTGATTGCATTACCATGCAAGTCAATCACCCCATTAGCCGGAGTCCGCCATGTCCGCCACTTTTGAAGTCGAATCCACCCTGACCGATCGCTACCAAACGACAGTGCCAGAAACCGTGCGTCGCGCCCTGCGCTTGGGCAAGCGCGACAAGATTCACTACACTGTCCGCCCCAACGGCGAGGTGGTGTTGACCCGGGTGGAAGCGTCTGCGGTTGACGATCCGGTGCTCGGCCAGTTCCTTGGCTTCCTGGCCCGCGACATCGCCAACCACCCCGAGCGCTTGCAGTCCGTGGACGCTAGTTTGGTCCAACGACTCCAGTTGCTCGTCGGCGATGTCGAAGTCGATCTTGACTCTGCCCTTTCGGCAGACGACGAATGAGAGCAGGCAAGCCTGTGCCCCTGGTCATTCACGGCTGGGCGGTCTTCGCCCACCCGCTGTTCCTTGCACAGATTGAGGCGCTGGCCCAGCAGGTCGAGACCTTCAAACAGAGAGACCGGGACGGGTACGTGAAGAAGAACGCCACCAAGCGCCTGGCGGCAATCACCAAACTGGCGTTCGAAATCATCCCGCACGACCCTGCGCGACCAGAATACCGGCAGGGCCATACCCAAGGTGACGATTACAAGCACTGGTTCCGCGACAAGTTCTTCCAACAGTACCGGCTGTTCTTTCGGTACCACGCCGCCAGCAAGGTGATCGTGTTTGTGTG
>JANNDB010000114.1:0-6205 GCA_031387285.1 Betaproteobacteria bacterium
TCTTGATAAGTGCAGCCGCTTATGCTTTAGCTTTCTTGGCTGCCACAGCCTCACCCGGCTTGTCAGCTAAAAAAGCGGCATCCTCGCTTGCTTTTTTATCCGCTGCCGCAGCAACGTCACGCGCCTTTTGGGCAGAGGCGGCGGCGTCGCGGGCCTTGTTGGCGGCGGCCACATCCTCATTGGCCTTTTTGGTCGCTGCTGCCGCGTCTTCTCGCTTTTTCTTGGCCGTCGCTTCGTCTTCTTGATTGGGTGCTGGCGCCCGTGGAAGCTCGGCTTGCGACGGTTCACTGCTGGGTGGTTTGGAAAGGTTGGAAAGGGCAAAAAAGCCCCCCACTACTGCAACCAAAACCGCAACGCCGATACCTGCCATCAGCGCGCCTCGGTTCGAGGCAGGGGCCTTGAGTGGCAGGTCTTCCCGCGTCTTGGCAATAAACGGTTGGGCTTCGGCTTTTGGCCGGGAAACACTGGTCGCCCCCGAGGGGCCCCGCGTTTCCTGCGCGCTCGTCAATGTCTGGTCCGCATCAAAAGCCGCTACTTTGGGCGCTTCACGCGGTGTCAAATTGCCGGAGGTACCTTGTCCGCCAACCTCTCTTTTGGCAATGGTTTGGTTGGCTACTTGTTCCGCCTCGGCACGCGCCTTCGCCGCCCTTTCTTGCTCCAGGCGTTGCTTTTCCTTTTGCTCCCGCTCGTTTCGCTGCTTTAGTGCTAGCTGGGAAGCGGCTTGGGCTTGCCGTATCCTGGCAAGCTCTGTCTCTTCCTCCTCTTTGGCCAGCCTCTCTTTTTCGGTCTTTTCGCGTGCCAAGCGCACCCGATTTTCTTTCTCGACCCTCTCGCGCTCCACCTGCAGCTTTTCTGCCGCCGCGCGGGACGCCTGCTCTTGTTCAAGTCGAGCCTTTTCGGCCTGTTCTGCCGCCAAGCGGGACTTCTGCTCCTTTTCGAGTCTGGTCTTTTCGGCCTGTTCGGCCGCTGCCCGGGACTTCTGCTCCTGTTCGAGCCGGGCCTTTTCGGCCTGCGATGCGGCCAATCGCACCTGTTCATCGCGCTCACGTTCCGCCTTTTCCTTGATCTGCTTTTCTTTTTCAGCCTTCTCCCGCGCCAGGCGCGCCTTTTCTGCCTGTTCGACTACAAGGCGTGCCTTCTGCTCCTGCGCCTGCCGTTCACTTTCAGCCAGCCGAGCGGCTGCACGCGCCTGCTCGGCACGTTCTTGCTCCGCTTTCACTTTGTCCAGACGAAGCTTCTCGGCCTGTTCCGCCGCCTGTTGTTGTTCCAGTCGCTCCTTATCGGCTATCAAGGCGGCCTCAACGCGTGCGCGCTCTGCCTGCGCCGTCTTTTCGCGCTGTGCCTGCTCGCTCGCCAGGCGTGCGCGTTCTGCACTGTCGCGTTCCTCGCGCAACTTGTCAGCCTGCTCCCTCGCCAGCCGCTCCTTTTCCGCGACCTGCGCGGCAAGGCGTTGCTGCTGTTCGCGGCGCGCCGAGTCCGCCTGCGCACGGGCCGCTTCCTCCGCGTTTTGCGCAAGCTTGTCGACCGATGCGACCTTTGCCGTCAGTGACGGCATGGGCAAGCCAATATTCGTCAGCTCGTCCGCCGCTGACCCCTGGCGCGCTTGTATCGGCGCAGGTGTAGCTGGGCTGGCTCGTGCGGCGGTATTGCCGGTCGTGGGCTGCCCCGGGGTGTTAGCTGGGCTGACGTCTTCGATGCCACTTCCGGTGGACAATTTGCGCAGGCGCCGCCGCGCCAATGCGGCAAACATGCCGTTCGGGAACTGCTCAAGGTAACCCTCAAAGTCTTCCGGATCGGTGGAGTCGATGATCGAGCGCCAAAAGAGCGACTCGGATTCTTGCGAAATGCTGCTGCTGTTGGTTGAGCTTGAACTGGCTGCCGGGCCAGAGCCCGGGTTTGATCGACCCATCGATCCGGTTTGTCTCAGGGCCGGGCCAGAGGCGGGAGGCGGCCCATCGATTGGCATTGATGGGGGCGCCAGATCGGGGCCGCGACTGGCCGACATGGCCTCCCTCAGACCAATGGCGAAATCACGGGCGCTGGCATACCGGCGCGACACATCTTTTTCAAGGGCCTTGAATACCACCGCGTCCCACGCTGCCGGAATGCCGAGGTTCACCTTGCTCGGTGCATCCGGTGTTTTTTGCATCACGGCGTACATGATCTGGGGGTCGCCAGCGCCATCGAACGGATGTTTTCCCGTGAGCATCTGGTAGAGGACGACGCCGGCCGCCCACAGGTCGGTGCGGCCGTCCAGGCTATCGCCGCGCATCTGCTCGGGCGACATGTATCGGAATGTACCTATGGGGTGACCGACTTGGGTGAGCGCTTTCTCGCGCGAGTTCGAGATGCGTGCGATTCCAAAATCGCCCAACTTCACCCGGCCACCCGCGTCAAGCATCATGTTGCCGGGCTTGATGTCACGGTGAATGATGCCCTGCTCGTGGACGTAATGCAGCGCCTCAAGCAGATCGTTCAAAACCGTGAATATCCGGTCCAGCGTAAAGTGCTCACCACGCTTTATCTGGTGTCCAAGGTCTTCGCCCTCCACCAGTTCCATGACCAGATAGGCTACATCGCCTTCGCGGCCAACATCGTATACGCCAACGATTCTTTGATGGATCAGTTTGCCGGCGGCGCGAGCCTCGTCGTTGAACCGAGCCTCCAACTCCGCCGCCTGCTCCGCGGACATTTTGTCCAGCAGTATGGTTTTGATGGCGACCTTGCGGCCAATGCCGGGGTCTTCGGCGCGGTAGACATACCCCATCCCGCCCTGACCGATGGCCTCGACGATCTTGTACCGACCAAGTTTTGGGGGAATGGAAGACACTCGAGCTAGACCTGCGCCATGGAGAAACGATTTTAGGGCAATGCTGCCCAAGGTCCATGGCCTTCCTACCGTGCCCGAATCGCCTCTGGCTTGAAATCCACAAAGCCTATGGATGGACTGAAGAAGTGGCCAGATTTACGACCACCGGCCACCGCCCAGAGAATGTGAGCGAGGTGTCTGCGATTCATGGCTTTACCGGTCCGATGATGGTCGAGTCAATAGACCTTGAGCTCGCGCAGAAACGGAGCGACGAGGATCGGCGCCACTGACTGCAAGATCTTCACCGCCTCTTCGTCATAACGACCTGCGGCGTCGAGCACATTGATAGTGCCCAGCAATCGGCCGAGCGCGACGACCGGCGCGTTGACGGCACTCCCCAGGCCCAGGCCTGCGATCAGGGCATGGTCAGGGAATGCCCAGCGGATGGCTTGCGCGTCGCGCCCCAGGAAGGGCCGCCGCTGGCGCATGACCAGGTCACCCCACGGGGTGGGGCCCATGCGTTTGCGCCCGGCCAATGGGAAGGCCTCTCGGTTGCTCGAGTAGACGCGCTCGACCTCTTCCGCTTCCGGGGTGACCACCAGCATGGTGAGCAAGCCGAATCCCAGTTGCCCGGTCAGCACGTCCTCCACCGCCCGGTACACCTCGACGGGTTCGGTCGCGGCCGCTACCACCGATGCGAGCGTTGAAAAGTCCTGCGGGGTCAGTCGGATCACGGTGTGGGCCCTCCGCTCGATGATTCGTGCTCGGTATGGCGATTGGCAAGGCGCCTACCACCGGGGCGTTTGCCAAGGTCAGGAATGTCCGGCGATCCGACGCGGAACATAGGACGCTTCCATTTTTGCCACATCGTCCGGATCCAGTTGCAGCGTCAGGGACGCCACGGCGTCGTCGAACTGCGCCAGTTTGGAAATACCGAAAATCGGCGTCGTCACGCCCGGCCTCGTGGCGGCCCAGGCATAGGCGACCTGCGCCATGGAGCGCCCCAGCTTGCGGGCAATCCCGTCCACCGCCGCGATGATCGCGCGGTCCGGTTCGGTGTTGAACAGCGAAGCGCCCAGCTTGTCCGAGCCCGCACGGTTTGTCGCCGGCGTCGCGGCGCCACGATTTCCGGCCAGATGACCACGCGCCAGCGGGCTCCACGGGATGACGCCGATACCCTCCTCCCGGCACATTGGCAGCATCTCCCGCTCCTCTTCGCGGTACAGCAGGCTGTACTGGTTCTGCATCGAGACGAACGGCGCCCAGCCGTGCTGGCGCTGCAATCCCAACGCCTTCATGAACTGCCAGGCGAACATCGAGGACGCCCCGAGATACCGTACCCGGCCGGAGCGCACCACGTCGTTGAGCGCGTCCAAGGTCTCTTCGAGCGGCGTGTCGTGGTCGAAGCGATGGATCTGGTAGAGGTCGATATAGTCGGTTTGAAGCCGTTTCAGGCTCGCGTCAACTGCTTCGAATATGTGTTTGCGCGACAGGCCGCGATTGTTCGGCTCTGGCCCCATCGGGTTGTAGAGCTTGGTGGCGATCACCATGTGCTGGCGCGTCGTCCATTCCTTGAGCGCGCGGCCGAGAATCTCTTCGCTTGCTCCCGTGGAATACATGTCGGCGGTATCGAAGGTGTTGACTCCGAGGTCGAGCGCGCGCCGGATGAACGGCTTGCTCGCAGCATCGTCGAGCACCCAGGGGCTCCACTTGGGATCCCCGTAGGTCATGCAGCCGAGGATGAGGCGGGACACCTTGAGGCCGGTGCGGCCCAGTCGAACATATTCCATGGCGATTTCCTAAGGAAGGTGGCAGGCGGCAGCGTGGCCCACGCCGCGCCAGGTGAGTTCAGGGTTCTGGTGCAGGCACACGTCCATGGCCTGCGGACAACGCGCGCTGAACCGGCAGCCGCCGCGTGACGGCGCCTGCACGGCAGGTGCATCGTCGGCGACGTGCTGGCGCCGGCGATCTCGCGGGTGCCGGGGCGGCAACGAATTCAACAACAGCTTGGTATAGGGATGCCGGGGTGCGGCGAACAGCGTCGCCCGCGGCGCGATCTCCACGATCCTGCCGAGGTACATCACGGCCACGCGATCGCTGAGGTGTTTCACGATGGAAAGATCGTGCGAGATGAAGAGCAGCGACAGCCCGAACTCCTCTTGCAACTCCACCAGCAGATTCAGGATTTGCGCCTGCACCGACACATCCAGCGCGGACACCGGTTCGTCACAGATCACCAGTTCCGGCTGTGTCGCCAGCGCCCGCGCAATGCCGATGCGCTGGCGCTGGCCCCCGGAAAACTGGTGCGGATAGTTGTCGGCCTGGTCGGGCCGCAACCCGACGCGCGCCATCAGCAGATTCACCCTGTCGCGCCGTTCGGCCGGCGTCCCGAGCCGGTGGATATCCAGCGGGGCACGGATGATGTCCGCCACACGCTGGCGTGGATTGAGCGACGAGTACGGGTCCTGGAAGACGATCTGCATGCGTTGGCGCATGACGCGGCGGTCGGCCTCGGAAAGCGACGCAATGGTTTTCCCGAGAACGTTGATATTGCCGGAAGTTGCCTTGATGAGGTTCAGGATCGCCAGACCCGTCGTGGACTTTCCGCAGCCCGATTCACCGACCAGTCCCAGCGTCTCGCGCCGGTACACCGAGAAGCTGATGTTGTCCACCGCGGTGACCGGATCGGGCCTGCGTCCTGCCAGCCGCCGCGGGCCGGGGAAACGCACCGTCAGGTTCTGCACCTCGATCACAGGCGCTTCATCCATGCAACGCTCCAACAGCCCAACAGGCCACGCGATGTCCGGTTTCGGCCTCGGACAAAATCGGCACCTCTTCATGGCAGCGGGCGAAAGCGGACGTGCAACGCGGCGCAAAGGCACAGCCCTTTGGCAGCGCCCACGGCGGCGGGACCATGCCTTCGATCTCCTGCAGCCGTGCCTTGCTGGCGATGCCCTCCGCCTGCAGCCCCGGCGCTGCGTGCATGAGAGCAATGGTGTAGGGATGCAACGGCCGGTCGAACAGCGTTCGCACATCGGCGCATTCCACCCGCCTGCCCGCGTACATCACGATGACCTGGTCGGCCATTTCCGCGACGACACCGAAGTCGTGCGTGATCAACACCAGCCCGGTGCCCAGACTGTGCTGGAGGCGCGCGATCAAAGCCAGGATTTCTGCCTGGATGGTCACATCGAGCGCGGTTGTCGGTTCGTCGGCCACGAGGACCTTGGGATCGCAAGCGAGCGCCAGCGCGATCATCGCGCGCTGGCGCATACCGCCCGAAAGCTGATGGGCAAATTGCCGTGCGCGCTGCTCCGGAGCCGGCATCTTGACGCGCGCCAGCATGTCAACGGCGCGCCGCCCTGCTTCCCGCGCACCGATAGCCTCATGCCGCAC
>JANNDB010000119.1:0-1942 GCA_031387285.1 Betaproteobacteria bacterium
GGGATGAATATGGAGGAGAAGCAGGACATGAGCCGCTTCGTGCTCGACATCAACGACGAGTTCGGCACCACGGTGGTGTTGATCGAACACGACATGGGTGTGGTCATGGACATCTCGGACCGCGTGGTGGTGCTCGACTACGGCAAGAAGATCGGTGACGGCACACCCGAAGAGGTGCGTAACAACCCGGACGTGATCAGCGCCTACCTTGGAACAACACACTAGACCGCTATGGCAAACCTTGGTTTTTTTCTGGAAACACTGCTGGGTGGTCTCATGGCCGGCATGTTGTATTCGCTGGTTGCACTCGGGTTCGTGCTGATCTTCAAGGCTTCCGGCGTGTTCAACTTTGCGCAGGGTGCGATGGTGCTGTTCGCCGCCCTTGCGATGGCGCGTTTTGCGGAGTGGATTCCGCAGTGGACGGGATTGGACAACAAGGTGCTGGCCAATCTGGTGGCGTTTGTGCTGGCCGGCGCCGTGATGTTTGTGGTTGCCTGGGTGATAGAACGGCTGGTGTTGCGCAATCTGGTCAACCAGGAAGGCGCCACCCTGCTCATGGCCACCCTGGGCATTTCCTACTTTCTAGACGGTCTCGGGCAGACGATTTTTGGCAGCAATATCTACAAGATCGATGTCGGCATGCCCAAGGAGCCGGTAATGGTCCTGGACACCGTGTTCCAGGGCGGGCTGCTCATCAACAAGGAGGACCTGTACGCCGCGTTGATCGCGGCCGCGCTGGTCGCATTGCTCAGCCTTTTCTTCCAGAAGACCGGTACCGGACGCGCGCTGCGCGCGGTGGCCGACGACCACCAGGCGGCGCAATCGGTGGGCATTCCACTTAACCACATCTGGGTCGTCGTGTGGTGTGTGGCGGGTGTTGTGGCCCTGGTCGCGGGAATGATCTGGGGCAGCAAACTGGGTGTGCAGTTCTCATTGACGACAGTCGCCTTGCGCGCCTTGCCGGTTGTGATTCTGGGCGGCCTGACGTCGGTGCCCGGCGCCATCGTGGGTGGCCTGATCATCGGTGTGGGCGAAAAATTGTCCGAGGTGTTCCTGGGCCCGTATGTCGGGGGCGGCATCGAAATCTGGTTCGCCTATGTGCTGGCGTTGGTGTTCCTGCTGTTCCGGCCGCAGGGGCTGTTTGGGGAGAAAATCATTGACCGCGTCTGAGTACCATGTTCTATAGGGAAAACGGTCAGTTCAAGACCAGCTACCAGGCGGACCAGCAGATCTTTCCGATCGCGCAGGACCGCTGGGCCATGCTGGCCGTGCTGCTGGTGGCCTACGTGCTGGTGCCCATGGCTGCCAGTGACTACCTGTTTCGCGCCATCCTGATCCCTTTCGTGATCGTGTCGCTGGCCGCGCTGGGTGTGAACATCCTGGTGGGTTATTGCGGCCAGATTTCACTGGGCTCCGGCGCGTTCATGGCGGTGGGCGCCTACAGCGCCTACAACTTCTTCGTACGCATTCCGGGCATGCCGCTGATCCCCGCGCTCTTGCTGGGCGGCCTGTGCGCCATGGCCTTTGGTGTGTTGTTCGGCCTGCCAAGCTTGCGCGTCAAGGGCCTGTACCTGGCGATGGCGACGCTGGCGGCGCAATTTTTCTCCGACTGGATGTTTCTGCGCATCAAGTGGTTCACGCTCGATACGCCGTCCGGTTCGGTGTCGGTCTCCAATTTGCAGGTATTCGGCTTTCCCATCGAGAGCGCGGTCAGCAAGTACCTGTTCTGCCTGGTCTTGCTGTCTGTGATCGCCCTGCTGGCCAAGAACCTCGTACGGGGCGCGATCGGCCGCGAGTGGATGGCCATACGCGACATGGATGTGGCCGCCGCGGTGATTGGCATCCGTCCCATGTACGCCAAGCTCACCGCCTTTGCGGTCAGCTCCTTCATCGTCGGAGTCGCCGGCAGCCTGTGGGCCTTCATCTATCTGGGTGCCTGGGA
>JANNDB010000127.1:0-6395 GCA_031387285.1 Betaproteobacteria bacterium
CAAATGAAAGGAATCATCCTCGCAGGGGGCCTCGGCACCCGCCTCTATCCGTTGACGCTCGTCGTGAGCAAGCAAATGATGCCGGTTTACGACAAGCCGATGATTTATTACCCGCTCAGTACGCTGTTGCTGAGCGGGATACGCGACATCCTGGTCATTTCCACCCCGCAGGACACGCCGCGCTTCACACAGCTACTTGGAGACGGGAGCCAATGGGGCATTTCGCTGACCTATGCGGTACAGCCGTCGCCCGACGGCCTCGCGCAGGCGTTCCTGATTGGCGAAAAGTTTCTGGCCGGCGCACCGTGCGCCCTGGTGTTGGGCGACAACATTTTCTATGGCCATGATTTCGCCGATCTGCTCGCCGCCGCCAACAACAAGACCGATGGTGCCACGATCTTTGCCTACGCCGTACAAGACCCTGAACGTTATGGCGTAGTCGGCTTCGATGCCAGTGGCAAGGTGACCAGCCTGGAGGAAAAGCCCACGGCACCCCGATCGCGTTACGCCATCACGGGCTTGTATTTTTATGACGACAGGGTCGTGGAACTGGCCCGTTCGATCAAGCCTTCCGCACGCGGCGAGCTGGAAATCACCGACCTGAACCAGCTGTACCTGGGCCGCGGCGCGCTGGACGTGCAGATCATGCGGCGTGGTTATGCCTGGCTCGACACCGGTACGCATGAATCGATGCTGGAGGCAAGCCAGTTCATTCACACCATCGAAAAGCGCCAGGGACTCAAGGTTGCCGCGCCCGAAGAGATTGTCTGGAGGCGCGGCTGGATTGACGATGCACAGCTCGAGCGGCTGGCGCACCCCTTGTGCAAGGCAGGCTATGGGCAGTACCTGCTGCGCCTGCTGAAGGAGAAACTCCCCGTAGGCTAAACTGACCCGTGGTATTCGAACCACAGGGAGTTGTCGCCATGGTATTCGTGACAGGAGGCGCTGGTTACATCGGCAGCCATACCTGCCTGGAGTTGCTCAACGCAGGACACGAGGTGACTGTGTATGACAACTTCTGCAACAGCCAACCCGAAGCGCTGCATCGGGTACAGGCCATTTGCGGGCGCAAACTGACGCTGGTGGAAGGTGACCTGCGCGACGCTGAACGCCTGACGCAAAGTCTGCGTGCCAGCGGCGCCGACGCCGTGATCCACTTTGCCGGGTTGAAAGCGGTGGGTGAATCGGTGCAAATGCCGCTGAGCTATTACGACAACAACGTCACTGGCAGTCTGCGGTTGCTGGAAGCCATGCGCGAGTGCAAGCTAAAGAAGCTGGTATTCAGTTCATCCGCGACGGTCTATGGCGAGCCCCGGCGCCTGCCACTCGTTGAAGAACATCCCCTGAGCGCCACCAATCCCTATGGTCGCAGCAAGCTGATGGTCGAGGACCTGCTGCGTGACCTGCACGTCAGCGACCCTTCCTGGCGCATTTCCATTTTGCGTTACTTCAATCCGGTGGGCGCACACGATAGCGGGAAAATTGGCGAAGATCCGCAGGGCATGCCCAACAACCTCCTGCCATTCGTGGCGCAGGTGGCGGTCGGGCAACGTGAGCATGTGAGCGTGTTCGGCGCTGACTACCCAACGCCTGACGGCACGGGTGTGCGGGACTACATCCATGTGGTCGATCTGGCCCTTGGCCATCTGCGTGCCCTGGAACGGCTGGAGAAGTATGCCGAGTGCCGCGCCATCAATCTGGGAACGGGTATCGGTTACAGCGTGCTGGAAATGATCCGGGCATTCGAGCAAGCCAGCGGCAAACCGGTGCCCTACCGCATAGTCGCACGCAGGGCCGGTGACGTGGCTTCGTGTTATGCGGATCCGGCGATGGCGCGTGATCTCCTCGGGTGGCACGCGCTGCGCGACCTGCAGACCATGTGCACGGACGCTTGGCGCTGGCAACAAGGCAATCCCGCGGGATACAAAAACTCCGGCAGCGCCTGAGAGTCTGCAAGCGTAAAGCACAGGAAAGGCGATTGTGGCAAAAGGAATGATTCTGGCTGCGGGACAGGGCACCCGCGTTCGGCCCTTGACCAATGACCTGCCCAAGGCCATGGTGCCCATTCTGGGCAAGCCCGTGATGGAGTACCTGATCGAGCACCTGGCGCGTTATGGGGTGAACGAGATCATGGTGAACGTGGCGTTCCACTATGACCGCATCGAGCAGTATTTTGGTGATGGGCATCGTTGGGGCGTCCAGATCGGCTATTCCTATGAAGGCGTGCGTGACCACGGCGACATACTGCCCAAGCCCATGGGTTCGGCCGGCGGAATGCGCAAGATCCAGGACTTCAGCGGGTTTTTCGATACAACAACCATCGTCCTGTGCGGCGATGCACTGATCGATCTCGACATCGGTGCCGCCTTGCGCGAGCATGCGGACAAAGGCGCCATCGCCAGCGTCGTGACCCTGGACGTCCCGCTGGCGGAGGTCAAGAATTACGGCATCGTGGTGGCTGCCGCGGATGGACGCATCCAGTCATTCCAGGAAAAGCCCGATCCGGCCGACGCGAAATCCACGCTGGCCAGCACTGGCATCTACATCTTCGAGCCGTCCGTCATCGATCGCATACCGTCGGGCAAGGTCTACGACATCGGTTCGCAGCTGTTCCCGGAGTTGGTCGCCGAGCGCCTTCCTTTTTTTGCACAAAGCCGCTTCTTCAACTGGATCGACATCGGCCGCGTCAGCGACTACTGGTCGGTGTTGCAGCGTGTGCTGAGCGGCGAAGTTGCCGAAATGAAGATGCCCGGGCGCGAAATGCGTCCTGGCGTCTGGGTCGGCATCAATACATCGGTCGACTGGGATTCAGTCAACATCCAGGGTCCGGTCTATATAGGCTCCGGTGTCCGCATCGAACCGGGCGTGCGTATCGTCGGTCCGGCCTGGATAGGCCACGGCAGCACCTTGCGCCGCGGCGCGATGGTGACGCGCAGCATCGTGTTCGAGTACACACGCATTGGCGCCGGCATGCGCTTCGACGAAATGATCGTTTCCCCACAATACTGCGTCGACCGTCATGGCACGACCTTCTACCAAGGCGACGACAACGCCCAGTTGCGTTGGGGCGACGCACGCGGATGACCAGCAAGACCCACCACAAACAAACCATGTTGATTCAACCAGTCGTTCTGTCAGGCGGATCGGGAACCCGATTGTGGCCGCTGTCGCGCGAAAAGTACCCCAAGCAATTGTTGTCGCTGGTGGGCGACGACTCTCTCTTGCAGGCGACCGTGCGCCGCACGGACGGCATCGCCGGCGTAACGCTGGCCCCGCCCATGGTGGTGTGCAACGAGGAATACCGGTTCGTGATTGCCGAGCAGTTGCGCCTCATGAACAAGCCCGGGCCGATCGTACTGGAGCCGACGGGACGCAATACCGCTCCGGCGTTGACGCTGGCCGCGCTCGCGGCCGTGCGCGATGGCAATGATCCCTTGCTGTTGGTCATGCCGGCCGATCACGTGATCACAGACACCACGACGTTTCGGGCGGTAATGGCAACAGGCGCCGTTCTGGCGGCGCAAGGCATGGTGGTCACCTTCGGGGTCCCCGCCGACACGCCCGAGACCGGTTATGGCTACATACAGACCGGCGCGGAACTGCCTGGAAGCTCTGCAGCGCTCGGGGCCGCTGGCGCCGCCCGCAGGATTGCGCGCTTTGTCGAAAAACCCGATCTGGAGACCGCCCGTGCCTACCTGGCCAACGGGTCCTACCTGTGGAACAGCGGCCTGTTCATGATGCGGGCGTCAGTCTGGCTGACTGCCATCGGCCAATGCCGACCCGACATCCACGCAGCCTGCCAGGGCGCCTTTGACAAAGGCCGTCGCGATGGTGACTTTTTGCGGGTCGATCGTGACATGTTCGCCGCCTGTCCGAGTGACTCCATCGACTATGCCGTGATGGAACGCCTTGCCGCAGAGCCGACGGGCGGTGCGGCGGGTGCCAGACCATTGCCCGTTGGCGTCGTGGTCCCGCTGACTGCCGGCTGGTCCGATGTGGGCGCCTGGGATGCGCTGTGGCAGGTGCTGCCCAAGGATGGCCAGGGCAATGTTGCGCAAGGCGACGTCATCCTGCAGGACTGCCAGGACACGCTGGCCTTGTCGGACGGACGCCTGGTGGCCTGCGTCGGTGTGCGTGATCTGGTCGTGGTGGAGACCCCCGACGCTATCCTGGTATTGCACAAGGAGCGCACGCAGGATGTGAAGAAGATTGTTGACGCCCTCAAGCACAAGGGCCGCAGTGAGGGCCAGATCCACCGCAAGGTCTTTCGTCCGTGGGGTTGGTACGACAGTGTGGACGCGGGAAAGCGCTTCCAGGTGAAGCGCATCGTGGTCAAGCCAGGCGGCATGTTGTCATTGCAGATGCACCACCACCGGGCCGAGCATTGGATCGTGGTGAGTGGAACGGCCAAGGTGACGCGCGGTGACGAGACCTATCTGGTCTCGGAAAACGAATCAACCTTCATCCCCTTGGGAACCCGGCACCGGCTGGAGAACCCGGGCCGCGTAGAACTGGAAATGATCGAAGTCCAGTCCGGCGCGTACCTCGGCGAAGATGATATTGTTCGGTTTGAGGACGTGTACGGACGCTGAGGCCGAAATTCCACACCATCCCTGTGGCGCAGTTTCCTTGCGCGGCAAGCACGCAATCGGGGGACCCCATTGAAGCACCCGCTGATAGCCAGTGTTCACAAGTTGTGGCGGCTTGGCCTGCGCCAGGCTTTTTCGCTGTTTCCGCGCTCCGTGCGCTTTGCGATTTTCCGCTCGTTCGTCGAATGTGAACAGGCACCTGACAAGCGCCTTGTCCTGAAGATTGCCGAGACGCAGGAAGAACTGGAGCAGTGCTTCTCGCTGCTGCACGATGCCTATGTCGGAGCCGGTTTCATGAAACCGGCAGAGTCCGGCTTGCGCGCAACGATTTATCACGCGCTTCCGACAACAACAACCTTGTGCGCCAAGTTCGACGGCAAGGTGGTCGGCACGTTATCGCTGATCCGCGAAAGCGTGTTCGGCTTTCCGCTGCAGGCCATCTTCGATCTGAAGGAGATTCGCGCACGCGGCGGAAAGGTGGCGGAGGTTTCCGCATTGGCCGTGCACGCCGATTTCCGGAAAACCGGAGGCGCGATCCTGTTCCCGTTGATGAAGTTCATGTATGAATACTGCACGACCTTCTTCGACACGCGTCACCTGGTGATTGCGGTACACCCTACCCGCATCGAGATGTACGAATCCCTGCTGTTCTTCGAGCGTTTGACCGAAAACAAGGTTGACAACTACGACTTCGCCAACGGCGCGCCGGCCATTGGCGCCACACTCGATCTGATAGAGGCGCCCACCCTCTTCCGCCTGGCCTACGGCGGGCGGCGGGCGCGCAAAGACCTGCACCGCTACTTCACGCAAACGCCGCTGCCGCACATCCAGTTTCCGACGCGGCGCTACTTCGTCACCAACGACCCGGTGATGTCGCCCGAGCTGCTGGACCACTTCTTCAACCAGCGCACCCAGGCCTTCGCCTTGCTCGACGATCGCAAGCGCCATTTGCTGCGAGCGATCTACCACGAGGACGGCTATCGCGGCATCTTGCCGCCCCTGGCCAGCGAACAGCCTGGGGGTGGCGACGCCGACGTTGATGTCGCGCTGCGCCGCCACCGTCGCCATTCGCTGAAGTGCCCGGCACGGCTGATCGGTTTGCCCGGCCTGGGTGGCGCGCTTGACCTGGAGGTCATCGACATCTCGCTGCACGGCTTCCTGGCACGCGCCGAGCAGCCGCTGGCGCCGGGCACCACGGGCAGGGCACGCGTGCACCTGGGCGTCGAGCTGACGGCCGTGTCTGAGGCCACGGTGGTGCGCATGGTCCGTGGTGACGACGCCTGGTACTTCGGCTTTCGCATCAACGCGCCCGACCGTGTATGGCGCGCCTGCGTCGCCGACCTCGAAGCGCAAGAGAACCCGGTCGGCGTGGAGCGTTTGTTGACCAGCTTCGACGACCCCGAAGTGGCCTGGCCGGCGTACGACACAGTGCCTGCCTAACGCTCAACTGACGCCAAACTACCGCCCAAATGACGCGCAATCACGCGCCGCTGGCTCAAACCCCGGCCGCATGCGCCTGCGCATCGGCGTGGTAGCTCGAACGCACCATCGCGCCCACGGCCGCGTGGGCAAAACCCAGCGCGGCGGCTTCACGCTCAAACATGCGAAAGGTGTCCGGGTGCACGTAGCGGCGCACTGGCAAATGGTGGCCGCTGGGCGCCAGGTACTGGCCCAGCGTGAGCATGTCGATGTGGTGCGCGCGCATGTCGCGCATGGCTTGCAGGATCTCGTCGTCGCTCTCACCCAGGCCGACCATCAGCCCGCTCTTCGTCGGCACGCCAGGCAGGGCCGCTTTGAAGCGCGGCA
>JANNDB010000197.1:0-7334 GCA_031387285.1 Betaproteobacteria bacterium
TGTCGAACAATGGACACTGCCTCCATATCGCGCGCGCGAATGGCTTCACCCGATCAATGAGGCTGGGCAGGCGCCTCTGCGCAGCTTAAGGAGGAGAAATGGGCGGGAGCCCTTTTCGGGGGAGACGGAGCTGAGGCGGCCACCCGGCCTTCGTGGCGGCGAGCGAAGATCACTTGGCGAGTGAAGCGCTCGCGCGCGATCACTGCCTCTGCCGCAACGCCTCGTACAGGCAAATTCCACTGGCCACAGAGACGTTCAAGCTCTCCACCGCCCCGCGCATGGGAATCTGGACCAGAAAATCACAGGTTTTTGCGGTGAGCTGGCGCAGTCCCTCCCCTTCTGCGCCCAGGACCAGCGCGAGCGGACCGCGCAGATCGGCCTGGTACAGGGTCAGCGGAACCGCGTCACTGGTGCCAACCACGGTGATCGCGCGCTCCTTCAGCTCGTTGAGCGTGCGCGCCAGGTTGGTCACCATGAAATACGGCACGGTTTCGGCTGCGCCACTGGCCACCTTGGCGACGGTGGCGTTGATACCTGCGGCATGGTCCTTGGGCGCGATCACGGCGTGCGCCCCGGCGCCGTCGGCTACGCGCAGGCAGGCACCCAGGTTGTGCGGGTCGGTGACGCCGTCAAGCACCAGCAGCAGGGGCGCAGTGCGTTCACCAGCAGGCTGGGCACTCTGGCTTGACTCCAGGTCCTCCAGCAGTTGGTCGAGCGAATGGACCGCCTGCAGGGCCTGCACACGCGCCACCACGCCCTGGTGCCCATGGCTGCCGCACAGGCGGGACAGGCGCAACCCATCGGACTCCAGCAGGCGCACGCCGGCTTCCCGGGCTCTTTGCAGAAACTGGCGCATGCGGGCATCGCGGCGCGTGTTGTCGAAATGGACTTCGTGGATGGAAGCGGGCGCGGTACGCATGCGTACACCGACCGCGTGAAAGCCGAACAACACTTTGGCAGATGACATGCGGCAATTATCGGTGCGGCCCCGCAACGCGACGCCCACCCTGCGTCAGGTCGTCGTCGCGACCTGACCCGCCTCGATCGTGATGCGCCGCGCGCAGCGCTGTGCGATGCCCTGGTCATGGGTAACCAACACCAGTGTGGTGCCACGTTCCGCGTTGAGATCGAACATCAACTGCATGATGGTCTCTCCAGTGGCGAAGTCCAGGCTGCCGGTAGGTTCGTCGGCCAGCAACACGGCTGGCGCAACGACGAATGCACGTGCCAGGGCCACCCGTTGCTGCTCGCCGCCGCTGAGTACCTTGGGGTAGTGTCCCAGGCGCGCGGAAAGCCCGACCCACGTCAGCATGTCGGTGGCCTGCCTGCGCGAATCGGGCCGTCCGGCCAGCTCCAGTGGCAACATCACGTTCTCCAGCGCAGTCAGATTGCCCATCAGCTGAAAGCTCTGGAACACAAAACCTACCTTCTGCGCGCGCAGTGCGGCGCGCTGGTCTTCGTCGATGGCGAAAATGTCTGTGCCGGCCAGCCGCACCGTGCCGCGGGTTGGCGTGTCGAGCCCGGCGATGATCGAGAGCAAGGTGCTTTTGCCTGAACCCGACGCTCCAACAATAGCTACGGTTTCCCGTTCGCCAAGGGAGAAATCGATATCGCGCAAAATGTCGAGCGTCCCGGTGGAATCTGTAACGGACTTGAAAACATGGTCCACCGAAATGATGGCCGGGACGTTGGAGTGGGGCATGAAAGGCTGATTTGTTAAGACGACACTTTATCGCGATCGCCCCGGCAGCCATGATCATGGGGGCATGTACGGGTTTGGCGACAGCACAGGAAAAGGGCACGGCATCCAGTGCGCGTCCCTCCCCGGCGACCGTGCCGCGCCCGGCTGGTGGACGCAGCATCCTTGTTGTTGGCGACTCGCTGAGTGCCGAATACGGGCTGCGCCGGGGAACCGGCTGGGTTGCGCTGCTGGAAAAGCGCCTGGCCGTGGAATCAGCCGGCACGCGCGTGGTGAACGCCAGCATCAGTGGCGACACCACCTCGGGCGGCCGCTCACGTCTGGGCGCCTTGTTGGTACAGCACAAACCGAGTCATGTCGTCATCGAGCTCGGCGGCAACGACGCATTGCGTGGCCTGCCGCTGGCGCTGACGCGCGAAAACCTGTCCGCCATGGTGCAGACTGCGCAGAAGGCTGGCGCCAAGGTGCTGGTGGTCGGCATGCAGATGCCACCCAACTACGGCGCAGCCTACGGCGCCGAGTTTGCGGGGCTGTTTGCGACGGTGGCGCGTGAGCACAAGGCAGGGCTGGTGCCATTTCTGCTCAAGGGGGTCGCCGACGACGCCGACCCTACCCGGCTGTTTCAGGCAGACCGCATCCATCCCCGCGAAGAGGCACATCCGCTGATGCTCGAAAACGTCTGGCCGGCACTGCGCCGCATGTTGCCATGAGCGCTGGCCGCCCCACACAAGCTCGCGCCGCTGCCCGCAGGGCGAAAGCGCCGCAATGACCCTCGCTGTGCTGCCGGCCGCGCAGGCGCTGGCCGAGTTGGCACGCTTTGACGCGGTCATCGACGCCCGCAGCGAAGCCGAATACGCCCTGGATTGCCTTCCTGGCGCCGTGAACTGGCCGACCCTGAGCGATCAGGAGCGCCACCGGATTGGGACCCTGTACAAGGAGCAAGGTGGGTTCGAGGCCAAGAAGCACGGAGCGGCACTGGCGGCAAGCAACATTGCGCGGCACATCACCCGCTCGGTGGTCTCGCTGCCGCGCGACTGGCAACCGCTGGTGTATTGCTGGCGCGGTGGCAAGCGCAGCGGTTCGCTGGCCCTGGTGCTGGATCAGATTGGATTTCGCGTGAGCCTGGTGGAAGGCGGCTACAAGGCCTTTCGTGCGGCGATGCTCATCGATCTGGACCGGCTCGCGGGCCAATTGCGCTTTTGCGTGGTCTGCGGCACGACCGGGTCAGGCAAGACGCGCTTGCTCCATGCACTGCAGCGGCACGGAGCCCAGGTGCTGGATCTGGAGGCGCTGGCCTGCCATCGCAGTTCGGTGCTGGGCGCCGTGCCGGGCCAGTCGCAACCCTCGCAGAAGGCTTTCGATACGCTGATATGGAATAGCTTGCGTCAGATGGACGCTGCACGCCCGGTCTATGTCGAGAGCGAGAGCCGCAAGGTGGGCAATGTGGCAGTGCCTCTGCGGCTGCTGGAATCGATGCGGGCCGGAACCTGCCTGCACCTCATCCTCGATGACGCGCAGCGCGTGGCGCTGCTGTTGGAGGAGTACACCAACTTCACCAATGACCCGCAAGCCTTTTGTGATCGTCTTGACGTATTGACCGAACTGCGTGGCAAGGCCGTAGTGGAGGTATGGAAGCAGCTGGTGCGCAGCGGGCAGATTGAAAAGGTGGTGCTGGACTTGCTGGTCTCGCACTACGATCCAACCTATCTGCAATCCATGCGCCGCAACTTTGCCGGTTTTGCCTGTGCTGCGGTACTGCAACCGCAGGACCGCTCCGTACAGGCGATGGACCAGGTGGCTGCCAGCGTGCTGGCCGACGCCTAGCAGCCGGGCCGGTTCAACCCTGCGGGGGGGTATCGGGCGCCGGGGACGAGGCCCCCAGAATGCCATCTTCCTGCACCTGGCCGTCTTCGCCCACGCCCGAGCCCTTGCGTTCGGCCTTCTGCTTGAGCTTGTCTTCCTTTTTGCGCTTCTTGGCAAGTTCCTTCTGGCGCTTTTCGTATCCGTAATTGGGAGTTGCCAATTTGGTCTTTCGATGAGTTGAGGCGACTTTACCAGTTCGCGGGCCCGCACAAAAATGGTGCGTGCCGGATGGGCCTGCTTGATCAGGGCATGGTGGCGGCCAACGCCTGCGCCAGATCGGCGCGAAGATCGTCCGCGCTCTCCAGCCCGATGGAAAAACGCACGATAGTGCCACGGGCGATCTGGCTGGGCCAAACCTTGCGCATCGATGCCAGATCGTAAGGAACCACCAGGCTGGCGGGCCCGCCCCAGCTGTAACCCAGTTTGAATAGCCTGAGGGTGTCGCAGAAGGCGTCGACCTGCGCCGGGCTGTATTGCGGATCAACCATGACGCTGAACAGTCCGGCGGCACCGCCGGAATCGTTACGGCAAAGGGCCTTCCAGTTGGCGTGGCCGGGTGCGCCAGGAAGAGCCGGATGGAGCACCTGGGTGAACTGCTCTTGGTGTGTGCACCAGGTTGCGAGTTCGCGCGCGGCGGCGTCATGCGCCTGGTAACGCAGGGAAATACTGGGCAGACTGCGCAGTACGGCTTCGGCGTCGTTCGCACCGACGGCGATGCCCAGGTGCATATGGGTGGTCCGCATGGCGTCGGCCAGTGCCGCGTCGCGCGTCATCACGCTGCCCATCAACACGTCACCACCGCCGCTGGGATATTTGGTCAAGGCATGTGCAGAGATGTCTACAGCCAGAGACTCACCACTGCCCGCGAGCAAGTCAAAGGGCTTGAAGGCCAGACCGGCACCCCAGGTGTTGTCCAGTGCGCACAGCACCCCCGCAGCCCGGCAGATGCGGACCAGGGCGGGCAAATCAGGGAACTCCATGGTGATGGAGCCTGGCGCCTCAAGCCACACCAGCCGGGTGCGTGGCCCCAGCTTGGCCTGCAGGTCCGACGGATCGAGCGGGTCATAGTAGCGGTGGCTGATGCCCCACTTGATGAGCTCCGTGGTGGCGAAAACCGCCCCCGGTCCGTAAGCATTTTCGGGAAGCAGGACTTCATCGCCGGTCTTGAGGAACGCCAGGTCGACCGTGGCGACCGCCAGCAGGCCGCTAGTCATCAGCTGGCAGTACAGCCCGCCTTCGAGCTCGCACAGCCGTTCTTCCAGCAGATAGCTGGTAGGCGTACCGTGGGTGCCGTAGGTGTAGCCTGACTTGTCGGTCCAGCGCGCGCTGCGCATCGCCGCGACGTTGGGAAAGATGACGGTGGAGGCTTTGAACACCCCGGCCTGCGGAGCGCGGAATGTGGCAGGCGGTGTATACGGGTGATGGATTAACCGGGTGGAGATGTCAGGCATGTAAGGTCGACGTCAAACGCTCCACTTGTCGATCAACTGCTGCGGCCGCATCGCATCGTAGCCCTCAAAGGGCTGGTGGATCCAGGGGTTGGTTGGCAGGAATTCCACCGAGTAGTCCGGCGCGAAAGTCGATATCGCCTTGGTCCAGATCACTGCGCTGCGCAGTTCGGATATGGGCTTGTAGTTGTTGCGCAACTGGTCGATCACGGCACTGAGCGTATGCCCGGTGTCAGCCAGATCATCGACCAGCAACACGCGCCCGGCAATTTCGCCCTTGGGCGTGGTGATATAGCGCGCAATATCCAGATTGCCCTGCTGCGTGCCGGCATCCGCCCGGTAGGAACTGGTCGACATGATGGCCAGGGGCTTGTCAAAGACGCGCGAGAGGATGTCGCCTGGCCGCATGCCGCCACGCGCCAGGCACAGGATGGTGTCGAACTCCCAACCCGACTGGAACACCTTGATGGCCAGTTTCTCGATCAGGTTGTGGTACTCGTCGTAACTGACATACAGGTGTTTACCGTCTTCCGTCAACATACTGTTTCCTTATGCCTAGTCGGCCAGATAGGGGTGCCGCATCATGATAGTGTGGTCCCGGTCCGGGCTGGTCGAGACCATGTGGATGGGGACGCCAGTCACCTGCTCGATGCGCTGGAGGTAGAGCCGGGCAGCAACCGGCAGCCGATCGTAGTCGGTGATGCCGACCGTACTGTCGCGCCAGCCGTCCATGCGCTCATACACCGGCTTGCAACGCTCGATATCGTCCGCGCCCATGGGCAAGATGTCGAGCGATTCGCCATCCATCGTGTAACCGGTGCACAGCAACAATTCGTCCAGGCCATCGAGGACATCGAGCTTGGTGATGCACAGTCCGGACAGGCCGTTCACCTGCGCCGATCGCTTGAGCAGCGCCGCATCGAACCAGCCGCAACGGCGCGACCGGCCGGTGGTCACGCCTTTTTCTGCCCCGACGGTACTCATGTGGTAACCCGGCGTGCCCGGTGTCTGCCAATCGAGTTCAGTCGGGAAAGGTCCGCCACCCACGCGCGTGCAGTAGGCCTTGGTGATACCCAGCACGTAGTGGAGCATGCCCGGCCCAACGCCGGCACCCGCGGCAGCATTGCCGGCCACGCAATTGCTCGACGTGACGTACGGATAGGTGCCGTGATCGACGTCCAGCAGCGTTCCCTGCGCGCCTTCAAACAGCAGATTCGCGCCCCGTGCGTGCGCTTCATTGAGTTCGCGCGACACGTCGGCCATCATCGGGCGCAACAGGGCCGCATGGCGCATCGCCTCTTCGAACACCGCCTCGAAACGCACCTTGCCATCCGTCACATAGGGCGCCAGCGAGGCGCCGAACTCAAACCGTTCCGACCCCAGGTAGGTCGACAGAACGTGGTTGTGCAGGTCCAGCAGTTCACGCAGCCTGGTGGCAAACCGCTCGGGATACTTCAGATCCTGCACGCGCAGTGCGCGTCGGGCGATCTTGTCTTCGTAGGCCGGCCCTATGCCGCGACCGGTGGTCCCGATGCGGTTGTTTCCGCCCTGCTCCCGTGCCGCTTCACGCGCCACGTCGAGCGCTACGTGAAACGGCAGGATCAGCGGGCAGGCTTCGCTCACCCGCAGTCGGGCCCGGACCTCGACGCCGGCGCGCTCCAGCCCTTCAATCTCCTCGAACAGCTTGGCTGCCGACAGGACCACGCCATTTCCAATGTAGCAACGAACACCGGGGCGCATGATGCCGCTGGGGTTCAGGTGCTGCGCCGTCTTGACCCCGTTGATGACCAGTGTGTGGCCAGCGTTGTGTCCCCCCTGATAACGCACCACTCCCTGCGCGCTCTCGGTGTGCCAGTCCACCAGCTTGCCTTTGCCCTCGTCGCCCCATTGGGTTCCGACGACAACGACGTTGCGTCCCTTGGTTGTATGCATTTGGCCTTGATCTCAAACAGCTTGCACGACCCACTGCCCCGCAACTTGCAACAACTCGCGATCACACTGGAACTCATCTACTTCATTTTCGTGGCCTGGCAGCACACACACAACGGTATGCCCCTGCCGACGCAGCGCCGCCACGGCATCGGTCAAAGCGCCGGCGTCACCCCATGGAGCGCGAATGGCCGAGTGCAGGGGCTGGGCCAGCGCCACGCCCACCAGGCACTTGACATCGAGGCTGAAGCCTACCGCGGGGCGGTTGCGTCCGAAGATGGCGCCGACCTCGTCGTAGCGGCCGCCGCGCGCCAGGGCATCCCGCGCGCCCTGGGCAAACAGTGAGAACCGCATGCCACTGTAGTACGCGTAGCCACGCAGATCGGCCAGATCGA
>JANNDB010000027.1:0-1589 GCA_031387285.1 Betaproteobacteria bacterium
CCGGCGAAACTGATGGGATAGAGTTTTTGCAGGTAGGCGCCCAGCACCGGGGACGACATGACGCCTTCGCGTGCTTTCATCCAGTTGTAGTTGCCCTTGACGGTGTTGATCTCACCGTTGTGTGCCACGTAGCGGTAAGGATGGGCCAGCGGCCACTCGGGGAAGGTATTGGTGGAAAAGCGCTGGTGCACCAGGCCCAGGGCAGAGACACAGCGCTCGTCTTCCAGATCGCGGAAATAGGTACCGACCTGGTCCGCCAGCAGCAGGCCCTTGTAGACCACGGTGCGGCTGGACATGCTGGGAACGTAGTATTCCTTGCTGTGTTTCAGATGCAGGTTCTGGATGGCTGCGCTCGCGGTCTTTCGAATCACGTAGAGCTTGCGCTCCAGCGCGTCCTGCACGATCACATCGTCGCCACGCCCGATGAAGACCTGGCGCATCACCGGCTCCTTGGTGCGCACGGCGGGCGACATCGGCATGTCGCGATTTACCGGCACATCGCGCCATCCCAGCAACACCTGGCCTTCAGCCTTGATGGCGCGTTCCATCTCCTGTTCACAGGCCAGCCGCGAGGCATGCTCCTTGGGCAGGAAGATCATGCCAACACCGTATTCACCCGGCGCAGGCAGAGTGACGCCCTGGGCCGCCACCTCGGCGCGGTACAAGGCATCGGGCAACTGGATCAGGATGCCGGCGCCGTCGCCCATCAACTTGTCGGCGCCCACGGCACCCCGATGGTCGAGGTTCTCCAGGATCTTCAGCGCATTCTTGACGATGTCGTGCGATCGCGTTCCCCGGATGTTCGCCACAAAGCCGACACCACAGGCGTCGTGTTCTTCGGCCCTGGAATACAGCCCGTGTTGTTCCAGGTGTTCAATTTCTGCTTGTGTCGTCATCATGATCCCCATTCCGAATACAGCCCTTTCGTTTCGCGGCCAACCGATCAGCACCAATCCATGCTGCAACGCACAAAAGGGCGGGGGTTGAGTTTAAGCCGTTGCAACAATGGTGCCAATTCAATTAAATAGGGTCAGACACCATTAATCAGCAACGTGAGTGCGACCGGCTGTTAATGGGGACATATTGCCTCCGCATGCCCTGTGCCTGCATGCCCGCGTCTGCCGCGGTCAGTCAGGCAAGGGCTTGCGCGCTGGCCTGCCGCGCGCGGCAGGCGTCAGCCGGCGCACGGTCTGGCGTTGCAATTCTGCAACGAAATCGGGCCCGCCCATAGCCCAGCCATGCGATACAGCGTCCGTAAACGATTGCACGAGGGCTGCGGATAAACCCTGCTCAACCCGTTCGCGGTAAGCCGACTCCCGGGAAAACGGCGTATTGCCGAGTTGCCAGACGACGTCAGGGGCAGTAACCACCGCATCGACGCGTAAGCCCGCGTAGTGGCCGTGGCTGGACCATGGGTAATCCTGCGCCAGGGCGGCCAACCCACGGCGCACGGGATTGAGATCCAGGTACACCATGCAACCCAGCAAGTAGTCGCTGGCCTGCAGTACGGTGGCGCGGTACCGGCCATCCCACAAACTGCCCGAGCGCCGGTGGGTGTCGTTGAAATGGCGGGCATAACTGCGCCCGAT
>JANNDB010000223.1:0-2395 GCA_031387285.1 Betaproteobacteria bacterium
CCGCCATACAGGACCATGGCACGGTCCGCGATGCCGGCGATCACACCGAGGTCGTGCGTGATCCAGACCATGGCCATCCCCAGTTTCTGGCGCAATTCGCGCACCTATTCGAGGATTTGCGCCTGTATCGTGACGTTGAGGGCCGTGGTCGGCTCGTCGGCTATCAGTACCTTGGGGTTGCAGGCCAGCGCGATGGCGATCATCACGCGCTGGCGCATGCCGCCGGAAAACTGGTGCGGAAAATCGGTCAGGCGGCGCTCGGCGTCGGGAATGCCGACGAGTTCCAGCAGTTCCTGGGCGCGCTTGCGTGCCGCCTCCTTGTCCATGCCCATGTGCTTGCGCAGGGGCTCCATGATCTGGAACCCCACGTTGAACACCGGGTTCAAGGAGGTCATCGGGTCCTGGAATATGAAGCCGATGCGGGCGCCGCGGATCTTGCGCAGCTGTTCGGGCGTGCAGCGCAACAGATCGACGCCGTCAAACATGACCGAGACCGCATTGACCAGCGCCGGCGGGCTGGGCAGCAGCCCCAGCAGCGACATCATGGTGACCGACTTGCCCGATCCACTCTCTCCGACAACGCCCAGCAACTCACCGGCCTGGAGTTCGAAACTCACCGAGTTGACGGCATGCACATCGCCGGTGCGCGTCTTGAATCGCGTACTCAACTGGTTCACCTGTAATACAGGCGCTAGGGTGTCTGGCATGTAGGGCAAAGGGAAAGGTGGTCTTGGCGTTTCGGTGCACTGGGCACCTGGCTTCAGGTTCGCAAGAATTATGCCCATGACTTTTCGCCAGACTACCTAGGGAATACGATGGGGTTGAAGCCTTCTACACTGTTCTTTTTTGTGCCAGTGTTGGAGCCGTCCACCATGTTTCGCAGCCGTTACCTCGACAACGCCCAGCTGGCGCAGCAGCTTTCTGCCTGGGCCAGCGCCCACCCGCACTACGCGAGGCTCGATTCACTTGGAAAAAGCGCCCTGGGGGGCGACATTCCCCTGCTGATCGTAGGGCGCAATCCCGAAGAGATGCGCCCGGCCGTCTGGATTGACGCCAACATGCACGCCACCGAGGTCTGCGGAACCAGCGTGGCCCTGGCTATCGCCGAGGATTTGCTGGGTATCCATGCCGGAAGCGACACGGCTGGCGGCAAGCCGCTGCCCGCACACATGGCCGAGGCGCTGCGCAACACACTCTTCTATATAGCGCCGCGTTTGTCGCCGGATGGCGCCGAGGCGATCTTGAAGACCGGCCACTACGTGCGTTCCAGCCCGGTGAACGACCGCCTGAACCAGTCCCACGCCTACTGGCAGGCGTCGGATGTGGACGGGGATGGCGAAATGACGCACATGCGCCAGCAGGACCCGTATGGGGAGTTGGTGGAGCTGCGCGGTGACGACGGCCTGCCACTGCAGCCGCCCGTGATGGTGCCGCGCGGCCCGGAAGACCCCGGCCCCTATTACAAGCTGTACCCGGAGGGGCATATCGTCAATTTCGACGGGGTGCGTATTCCGGATCCGCATTTCCTGTCCGACAACGTCTACGACCTGAACCGCAACTTCGCCCATCACTGGGAGCCGGAACACAAGCAGGATGGCGCCGGCCACTACCCGGGCAGTGCACCCGAGTCGCGCGCCGTGATGGAGTTCGCCGTGCGGCACCCCAACATCTTCACCTGGCTCAACCTGCACACCTTTGGCGGTGTGGCGATCCGCCCGCTGGGCAATCAGCCCGACAGCAAGATGGACCAGACCGACCTGGCCATGTACCGCCAGGTAGAGGCCTGGACCACCGAACATACCGGCTACCCGACGGTCAGTTCCTACCACGAGTTCCTCTATGAACCCGACAAGCCGCTGCACGGCAACCTGTCCGAGTGGGCCTACCACCAGCGTGGTTGCCTGGCCTACGTCGTCGAGTTGTGGGACCTGTTCGCCCAGCTCGGCATCCCGCGGGCCAAGCGCTTCGTGGACCACTACACGCAGCTCACGCGCAAGGACTTTCTGGCTTTGTGGAAGCTGGACCGCGACGTGAACCAGGGGCGCATCTTCAAGCCGTGGCGCACAGTCCACCACCCGCAACTGGGAACGGTGGAAGTAGGGGGGTTTGACGCGCGGGTGGGCATCAGCAATCCGCCTTTCGAGCAACTGGCTGAAACCTGTGCCAACCAGAGCGCCGCCTTTTTGCGCGTGGCGTCCATGCTGCCCCAGGTGAAGCTGGAACTGGTGTCCAGCGAAAATCTGGGCGATGGGCACACCCGTGTGCAGGTACGCGTGACCAACGGCGGCTACCTGGGAACCCACGGCCTTTCGTCCGCCAAGGCCCTGACCCATGTGGAACCACTGCGCATGACGACGGCGGGCGAGGGTGTTTCGGTCGCAGCGCCCGCCGAATC
>JANNDB010000030.1:0-2169 GCA_031387285.1 Betaproteobacteria bacterium
ATGCAGTATCTCGATGAACGTCAGCCCCAGGAAAGCCCCCACCATCATCACCTCGCCATGGGCGAAGTTGACGATATCGGTAGCTTTGTAGATCAGGACAAAACCCAAGGCGACCAGCGCGTAGACACAGCCTACCGCAATGCCGCTCACGAGTTGTTGCAGAAATTCGTTCATCTTTCTTGCATGCACAGCATGCGCTCAGATCAAGTTGAGGACTTCAAACTGCCACAAAGTACAAACCGTGGCAGACGCCATGGCTGCGTCAACCACTCAGAGGTCGTGCAGAACGGCGTCGCTCGGGCGCAATCAGCGCCAGACCTCACTTGATCGGGGGCAGTTCGCCACCTTCGGGAACCCAGCGGCCGCCTTCGACCTTGTACATCAAGGCGCCGCGCATTCCCTTGTGGTCCTTGTCGCTGAAGTTGATGGTCGGGCCACCAAAGATGGTCTTGTACCCTTTGATGGATTCAACACCCTTCACGAGCGAGTCCACCGTGAGGTTGGGTCCTGCACGGCGCATGCCTTCAGCGGCCAGGTGCACGATGGCATAGGCATACGCACCATAGAGTGAGCCCGGCTGGTTGTATTTCGCCTGGTACTTCTTCAGCCATTCCTTGACCGCAGGTGGCGAACGATCCGGGTCCGGATTGGGGATGACCACGGCTGCATAGATGCCTTCCATGGCCTCCTTGCCCAGGCGCAAGGCGGATTCGTCATAGGTGTTGGCAGACGCCAGGACCGGGATATTCCAGTTGCGCCGGCGCACCTCCTGCATGATGCCGGCCGCCGGGGCCGGCACCGTGCCGAGCAGGAGCATGTCGCAGTTGCCGCGCTGCATGCGAGCGACCTGCGCACTGAAATCGGTAGTGCCGCGCTTGTATCCCACTTCCTCGATGATTTCGAGCTTGCCAGACTTCAGGGCGCGCTCCACGCCCTCCTTCACATCCGCGCCGAATCCATCGTCCTGGTAAATGAAGCAAAACCGCTTCTTGCCCTGATCCATGAAATGCTTCACGGCGGGAGCCATCGTGTCGCCGTTGGTCGGAAAAAACGCAAAGCTTATTTTCTCCAGCGGATCGGTGAACATCGGGCTTCCCGCCCAGGCAAACAGATTGGGCACGCCCGCCTTGATCAGCATTGGGTACGTAGCCTCGGCAGGCGCATTGCCAGTGGCCATCACCAGCGCGAAAATGCCATCCTTGTCGATCAACTTCTGCGTAACCAGTACAGCTTTTTTCGGGTCGTAACCGGAGTCCTCCCACAGAATGCGCAGCTTGCGGCCGTGGATGCCACCGGCGGCGTTGATTTCTTCCTCGGCCATCTTGCCGGCATTCACGCCGGCCCGGCCAAGCTCGGCAATCGGCCCGGACAAATCGATGTGACTGCCGAGCAAGATCTCGTCTTTGGTCACACCGCGGGTTTGCGCCTGCGTGCTCGCGCCCGCAAGCAGGGAAAGTGCCGCAACGGCGGCGAGGGATGTCTTACGGATACTCATTTTGTCTCCTTGCTGTTGATGCGCAATGGGTTGGCCGCTGCCCTGAAACGCTCGACTTGTTGGTGTCGCTCCGATACAGTGTAGTAAGTTTGACTAAGAAAGTAAATAGGCTTGGCGTCGAACATCCGCAACACCTGAAAACCAGGACGACCATGAACGATCTATTTGCCCCGTTGGTCCCCGCACTGCTCAACAGTGCGCTTTTTATCGCCAGCTTTTTTGTACTCGCGCTATGGGTGGCGAGCCTGATCCTGCGAGATTCCAGCATTGTGGATGTCTTCTGGGGACTGGGTTGTGCCGCGGTGGCCTGGGTGGCGTGGCTTACCGCCGGTGGCGGCGGCACGCGCGCCACGGTGGTGTTGATCGCGGTGACCCTGTGGGGGACGCGCCTGGGTGTCTATATCGGCGCGCGCAACTGGGGCGCTGAAGACCGCCGCTATGCCCGGCTGCGCAAACACGTCACCGATCAGGGCAAGAATTACACGTGGTACAGCCTGCGCGCCGTCTTTGGCATGCAGGGGCTGGCCATGTTTATCTGCACGCTGCCACTGGTGGTGGCCATTGCGTCCCCGGCGTCGCGCCCGCCTGGCGCCATATTCTGGATTGGACTGGCAGTCGGGGCGGTCGGACTGGCCACGGAGGCCGTGGCCGACTGGCAGATGGCGCGGTTTCGC